>DATFAJ010000711.1:0-6809 GCA_035254745.1 Candidatus Methylomirabilota bacterium
CGGGATCTTCATCGAGACCTGGCCCCGGAGCGTCGGCACCGAGACCTCGCCGCCGAGGGCGGCCACCGTCACCGGCACCGGGAGGTCCAGGTGCAGGTCGGCACCCTTGCGCTCGAAGCGTGGGTGCGGCGCCACCGTCACGCGCAGGTAGAGGTCGCCGCGGTTGCTGCGATCGCCGCGCCCACCGCCGGGCCCTTCCGCCGCCACCCGCACCCGCGAGCCGGTGTCGACGCCGGCCGGGATCTTCACGTCCAGGTTCCGGGTGGCCTTGGCCCAGCCGCTGCCGTGGCAGCGCGGGCAGGGGCGTCCCTTCACGTTGCCGGAGCCGCCGCACTGCGGGCACGGCTCGTCGAGCTCGAGCGCGATGGTCTTGCGCGCGCCGTTGAAGGCCTCCTCGAGGGTGAGCTCGATGCCCGCCTCGACGTCGCTGCCGCGCGCGCTCACCGGGCCGTAGCCGCCGCCCAGGTCGCCCAGGTCCGAGAAATCGAACTCGGTGCGGCCGGCGCCCGCCTCGCCCCGGCGGAAGCCGCCGAGGTCGCCGCCCCCGAAGATCGTGCGGAAGAAGTCCGAGAACCCGCCGAGGTCCCCTTCGCCCGAGAAGCGGACGTCGCGATCCCCGAAGGGTCGGCCCTCGAAGGGCGACCGCCCGCCGGCGGTGGCGCCGGCGCCCGCCTGGGCGTAGCGCTCCCAGTCCGGGCCGAGCGTGTCGTAGCGCTTGCGCTTCTCCGGATCGGAGAGGACCGTGTAGGCCTCGCTGATCTCCTTGAACCGCTCGGCGTTGCCCTTGTTGACGTCGGGGTGGTACTTGCGGGCGAGCTTCCGGTAGGCGGTCTTGATCGCCTTGTCGTCGGCGGCCCGCTCGACTCCGAGCGTCTTGTAATAGTCTTTGAATTCCATGTGTTTAGACGAGGAAGCGGCGCCGGGCTCGCGAGTCCGCGCCGCTTCGGTCGGCTAGGCAAAGTGTAGCAGACGGTTCGGGGGTTGGCTGGCCCCGCGCCACCTTTTCCCGGGCCCCCGCCGGGTCTACAATGGGCGCGCCCGTGGCCAAGACCTGCACGCTCGCCATCGACGTAGGCGGTACCTTCACCGACATCACGTTCACCGACGCGGCCACCGGAGCGCTCTGGGTGGCGAAGACCCCCTCCACGCCGGGCGATCTCTCGGCCGGCTTCATCAACGCGGTGCGGAAGGTGCTGGCCCTGGCCGGCCGCGCCCCCGGCGACGTGCTGCGCGTGTTCCACGGTACCACCACCGCGACCAACGCGATCCTCGAGGGCAAGACGCCGCCCACCGCGCTGGTGACGACCGCCGGCTTCAAGTACGTGCTCGAGATCGGCCGCCACGACATCCCGCGCCACGGCAACCTCTACGGCTGGTCCAAGCCCACGCGGCCGATCACGCCCGAGCGCGTCTTCGAAGTGGCCGAGCGGCTCGACGTGGACGGCTCGGTCCTCACCCCGCTCGACGAGACGGCGGCGCGGGCCCTCGCGCGCCAGCTCAGCCAGTTGGGAGTCCCGGCGGTGGCGGTCGTGTTCCTCCACGCCTACGCGAACCCGGCGCACGAGCAGCGCATGCAGGCCATCCTGGCCGAGGAGTACCCGGGGGTGCTGGTGTCGCTCTCCTCGGAGGTGCTGCCCCAGTTCCGCGAGTTCGAGCGCACCATGGCCACCGCGCTCAACGCGGCGGTCATGCCGCCGGTGAGCCGCTACGTGAGCGTGCTGCGCCACGCGCTCGACGGCGAGGGGCTGCAGGCCCCGCTGCTCATCATGAAGTCGGACGGCGGCGTCACCAGCGCGGCCACCTGCGTCCGCCAGCCGATCCAGACCGTGCTGTCCGGTCCGGCCGCGGGCGTGGTGGGCGCGGTCAGCGTCGGCCGCTCCGCGGGCTTCGGCGACATCATCTCGATCGACGTGGGCGGCACCAGCGCCGACATCTGCCTGGTGCGCGACGGGCGGCCCGAGGTCACCAAGGACGGCATGATCGGCCCGTTCCCGCTCAAGCTGCCGATCGTGGACATCCACACCATCGGGGCGGGCGGCGGATCGATCGCCGCGGTCACCAGCGCGGGGCGTCTCACCGTCGGCCCGCGCAGCGCCGGGGCCGAGCCGGGCCCGGTGTGCTACGGCCGCGGCGGGAGCGAGCCGACCCTCACCGACGCGCACCTGGTGCTCGGGCGCATCCCGGCCGCGCTGCTGGGCGGCGAGCTGCCGCTCGACGTGGCGGCGGCGCGCGCGGCCGTCGCGGCGCGCATCGGCCGGCCGCTCGGGCTCGGGGTGGAGGAGGCTGCCGCCGGGATCGTCGAGATCATCGACAACGCGATGGCGCGGGCCATCCGCACCGTGTCGGTGGGACGCGGCCACGATCCGCGGCGCTTCGCGCTGGTGGCCTTCGGCGGGGCGGGCCCGCTGCACGCCTGCCGGCTGGCCGAGCTGCTCGACATCCCGACCGTGGTGATCCCGCCGCGGCCCGGCGTGCTCTCGACCTGGGGGCTGCTCGACACCGACATCCGCGCCACCTTCGTCCGCACGGTGGGCGTCGCCGAGCGGCGGCTGGCCGAGGCGGGCGGCCGGGTGGCCCCGCTCGAGGCCGCGTGGACCGAGCTCGAGCGCCAGGCCCGGGGGTGGCTCGCGGCCGAGCAGGTGCCGCCCGAGCGGCAGCGCTTCGAGCGCGCGGCGGACCTGCGCTACGAGCACCAGAGCTTCGAGCTGACCTGTCCGATCGGGGAGGGGCCGATCACCGCCGGGCGCCTGGAGGCGCTGACCGCCACCTTCCACGCCGAGCACCGCCGACTCTACAGCTACGACCTGCCCTCGGCTCCGGTGGAGCTGGTGAACCTGCGTCTCACCGCGGTGGGTGCGCTGCCCCGCCGGGAGACCCGGCCGCCCGCGGCGACGGCGGGTGATCTCGCGCGGGCCCGCACCGGCAGCCGGCCGGTCTACTTCCGCGGCGTGGGCTTCGTCGACACCCCGTCCTACGCGCGCGACGGGCTCGCGCCCGGCATGACCCTCGCCGGGCCCGCCATCGTCGAGCAGAGCGACGCCACCCCGCTGATCGCCCCGGGCTTCCACGCCCGCGTGGACGCCGCGCACCACATCCTCCTGGAGCGCTCCCATGGCTGAGGTCGACCCGATCACGCTCGAGATCATCCGCGGGAGCCTGGCCTCGGCGATCCGCGACATGGAGCTTCTGATGGAGCGGTGCGCGATGTCGCCCTTCATCAAGGAGAAGAAGGACTACTTCGTCGGCATCTTCGACACCGCCGGCCGCATCGTGGCCTGCCACATCTCGGGCAGCGGGCCCGGCATGCTCCAGGCGATCATGAAGGTCTACCCGCTCGAGACCATGCGCCCGGGCGACGTCTACTGGTTCAACGACCCGTACCTCTCCGACGGGGCGGTGCAGCACCACCAGGACATGGTCTTCGCGGTGCCGATCTTCCACGCCGGGCGCCTGGTCGCGTTCGCCACCACCTTCGGCCACTACCAGGACATCGGGGGGCTGCGCGCGGGCTCGATCTCGCCGCACGCCACCGAGATCTATCACGAGGGCGTGCTCGTGCCCCCGGTGCGAATAGTCCGCGAGGGGCAGCTCAACGAGGAGGCCTACCGCATCTTCCTCCGCAACTCGCGGCTGCCGGACCTGGTGGAGGGCGACACGCGGGCGATGATGGCCTCCTGCCGCCTGGCCGAGACGCGCCTCGGCGAGCTGTGCGGCCGCTACGGGGTGGAGACGGTGCTCGCCGCCTTCGACGAGTGCATCGCCCAGACCGCGGCGCGCGCCCGCGCGCTGTTCCTCGAGCTGATCCCGACCGGGGAGTGGCGCTTCCACGACTTCCTCGACAGCGACGGCGGCGCCGAGGCGCGGCCCTACCGCATCGACCTGACCCTGTCGCGCGCGGGCGACCACGTGCGCCTCGACGGCTCCGACTCCGACGACCAGGCGCGGGGCCCGATCAACTTCACCACCAACCCCGGCCTGCTCCGCATCGCGTTCGGGCGCTATCTCCAGTCGCTCGACGCCGACCTCGAGGTCAACGAGGGCCTGCTCGCGAACCTCGACGAGTGGATCGCCCGCGAGGGCAGCATCCTCAAGCCGCGCTTCCCGGCCCCGCTCGGCATGCGGGCCAACACCCGCTTCCGGGTCATGTCCTGCATCTTCGGCACGCTGGCCCAGGCCAACGGCGGCCGCGTGCCCGCCGGCTCGCCGGTCTACGTGCTCTATTACTTCCGGGCCTGGGACGCGGCCCGGCGCCGGCCGATCCTCTGCATCGAGGGGCTCGGCGTGGGGCTCGGGGCGCGGCCCTTCGCGGACGGGGTCGACGTCATCTACTACATCGCGCAGGAGAACTACCCGGTCGAGTACGTGGAGCGCGACTTCCCGCTGCGGGTGGAGCGCTACGCGGTGCGGCCGGACTCGGGCGGCCCGGGGCTCCATCGCGGCGGCACCGGGGTGGTGCGCGACGTGCGGGTGCTGGCCGAGCGTGCCGAGCTGGCCACCCGCATGGAGAACACGATGGTCGCCCCCTACGGGGTCGCGGGGGGCGGCGCCGGGCGCACCGGGCGCATCGTGCTGAACCCGGACACGCCCCAGGAGCGCGTGCTGCCCGCCCTGGGCGACGGCATCGTGCTCAAGCGCGGGGATCTGCTCCGCCTGGAGACCTGCGGGGGCGGGGGCTGGGGCGACCCGCTGGCCCGGGAGCCGGAGCGGGTGCGCCAGGACGTGGCGCGCGGCTTCATCACCGCGCGCGGGGCCCGCGACGACTACGGGGTGGTGGTGGACGAGTCCACCCTCGAGGTGGACAAGACCGCGACCCAGGAGGAGCGGGCCCGCCGCGCCCGCGACCTCCCGCTCATCGACCGCGGCCCCGGCTTCGCGGAGGCGGAGGAGCGCTGGCGCGCCTTCCGCGCCGCGGACGCCTGAGGAGAATCCCATGAAGAGCGTCGAGATCGACCGGAGCAAGCGGCTCAGCGACCAGCCCAAGACCGGCCACAACCGCTGGCATCCCGACATCCCGCCGATCCTCGAGGCGAACGAGGGCGAAGAGGTCGTGCTCGAGACTCGCGACGGGGTGGACGGTCAGCTCGGGCCCTCGGTCACCGCCGCGGGCATGGCCGGGATGGACGCGGGCGCGGTCCATCCGATCACCGGCCCGGTGCTGGTGAAGGGAGCCCGGCCGGGCGATCTCCTGGAGATCGAGTTCGTCGACATCCTGCCGCAGCCCCACGCGTTCACCGGCATCCTGCCGGGCCTCGGGTTCCTCCGCGACCTCTACACCGTGCCGTATCTCGTGCACTGGCAGATCGCGGACGGCTGGGCGACGTCGAAGGAGCTGCCCGGGGTCCGCATCCCGGGCGCGCCCTTCATGGGCGTGATCGGCGTGGCGCCCTCGCGGGAGCAGGTGGCCGCGTGGGCCAAGCGCGAGCAGGCGCTGCTGAGCCGCGGGGGCCTGGTGATGACGCCCGACCCCGGGGGCGCGGTGCCCGGCAAGGGCGCGGCCGCCACCGAGGGGCTGCGCACGATCCCGCCCCGCGAGAACGGCGGCAACATGGACGTCAAGCAGATCACCAAGGGCGCGACGCTGCAGCTCCCGGTCGCGGTGGAGGGCGCGCTGTTCTCGGTGGGCGACGGCCACTTCGCCCAGGGCGACGGCGAGGTGTGCGTGACCGCGGTCGAGATGGGGGCCACCGCGGTGGTGAAGTTCAAGGTGATCAAGGGCGCGGGCAAGACCCTGGCCCGCGGCCCCCGATTCCGTCACCGGGACTACTTCGCCCCGCCGGAGTGGGCCGCGCCGAAGCGCTTCCTCGCCGCCACCGGCATGCCGATCCGCGACGACGGGGTGAACGAGGGCGAGAACCTCACCCTGGCCTGCCGCAACGCGCTGCTCAACATGATCGAGCTCTTGCAGGAGCGGGGCTGGACGCGCGAGCAGGCCTACGTGATCTCGAGCGTGGCGGTGGATCTGAGAGTCAGCAACGTGGTCGACGTGCCGAACTACGTCGTCTCCGCGCTGATCCCGGAGGCGATCTTCACGCGCTGACCGGGCTGGCTAGACCGCGCCGCCCAGCGAGCCCCGCAGGCGCGGGTCGAGCCAGTCGCGCAGGTGGTCGCCGAGCAGGTTCACCGCGAGCACGGTGACGAAGATCGCGAGGCCCGGGAACGCGGTGAGCCACCACGCGGTGCGGAGGTAGAGGCGGCCCCCGTTCAGCATCCGCCCCCACGTCACCACGCTCGGCTCCACGCCCAGGCCCAGGAACGAGAGCGTGGCCTCGAGCACGATCATGTTGGCCACCGCGAAGACCGCGACCACGATGACCGGGGAGAGCACGTTGGGCAGCACGTGGCGCGCCATGATGCGCGCGTCGCCGGCGCCGTTGGCGCGGGCGGCCTGCACGAAGTCGCGCATCTTCACGGAGAGGGTCTCGCCCCGCACCAGGCGTGCGTAGAGGGTCCACCCGGTCACGCTCAAGGTGAGGATCACGTTGGGCAGCCCCGGCCCCAGCACCGCGACCACCGCGATCGCGAGGAGGATGGTGGGGATCGCGAGCTGGATGTCGGTCACGTGCATCAGCACCGAGTCGACACGCCGCCCCGCGTAGCCGGCCACCAGGCCCACCAGCACTCCGAGCGGGCAGGAGAGGCCGACCGCGATGACGCCGACGAGCAGCGAGATCCGCGCGCCGTAGATCAGGCGGCTCAGGATGTCGCGGCCGACCTCGTCGGTGCCGAGCACGTGGGCGGAGAGGTCGGGGGGCTGCAGCCGCGTGAGGATGTCCTGCTCGTTGGGCCCGTAAGGGGCGAGACGCTCCGCG
>DATFAJ010000712.1:0-2562 GCA_035254745.1 Candidatus Methylomirabilota bacterium
GCCGTCCCTTCGAGCCAGGCGGCGACACCGTTGTACGCAAGCTTCGCCCGGTTCAGCACGACCGCGCGGTACACGTCGGAGGCGGCGACCGTCCCCTCGGCGGTGACCACCATCTCGACGACGATCGTCAGGCGCGCCTGATCCTGACCGGGTGACGTGAGGTCGGTCGAGAGCCTTCCCGGGAGCATCGGGAAGATCTGGGCGGCAGTGTAAACCGACGTGGTGTTGGCCCGCGCGTGGTCGTCGATGGCGGAGCCCGTCGGCACGAGCGCGTCGACGTCGGCCACCGCGACGAGGACCTTGACCGTCCCGTCGCGCATCGGCGCGGCGACGGTGAGCTGATCGAGATCCCGGGAGTCGTCGTTGTCGATCGAGCACCAGAGGAGGTCGCGCAGATCACGGATCGCGGGGCCGGGGTCGGTCGCCGCCTTCCCGATGGCTTCGGTCTCCTCGAGCGCGGCGGGCGAGAAATCCGGCAGGAGCCCGCGCTGGCTCATCGCTCGGTGCGCGATGTCTCGCAGGCGGTCGCGATTCGATTCGGGGACCGGACTCATGGGGCTCATTCTATCTGAGGTAGACTCGAAGGCGACCGCCCGATGACCCCCGACATGCCCCCCACCCCCCCGCCGCAGCGACCGCCCGGCGCGGAGTCGGCTCGGCCGCGGTGGCGACTGCGGCGGTTCTTCGCCGAGCTCGGCCCGGGGCTCATCACCGGAGCCGCCGACGACGACCCCTCCGGCATCTCCACGTACTCGGTGGCCGGCGCGGCCTTCGGCTACGCTCCGCTGTGGACCGCGCTGCTGTCCTTCCCCCTGATGGCGGCCGTTCAGCTGATGTGCGCGCGCCTCGGCATGGTGTCGGGCCGCGGGCTCGCGAGCGTGATCCGGCACCACTACTCGCGCCGGGTGCTCTGGGGCGCGTGCAGCCTGCTGATCGTCGCGAACGTCGTCAACATCGGAGCGGACCTGGGCGGCATGGCCGCGGTGACCGAGATGGTGACCGGCGTGAAGGCGGTCTTCTGGACCCCGCTCTACGCGGGCTTCATCGTCTCCCTGCTCTTCTGGTCCTCGTACCGGCAGATCGCCCGCATCTTCAAGTGGCTGACCCTCGTCCTGTTCGCCTACGTGGTGACCGCGTTCCTGGCCCACCCCGACTGGTGGGCCGTCCTGCGGGCCACGGTGGTCCCGCACGTCGAGTGGTCCAACGTCTACCTCGCGGTCCTCGTCGGCATCCTCGGGACCACGATCTCGCCCTATCTCTTCTTCTGGCAGGCGGCCCAGGAGGTCGAGGAGGACCGGGCGGCCGGCCGGCGGACCGTCCAGCAGCGTCGCGGCGCGACCGACGAGGAGCTCCGACGCGCGCGGACCGACGTCCTCACCGGCATGTTCTTCTCGAACGTCGTCATGTACTTCATCATCCTCACGACCGCCGCGACGCTGCACGCCGGCGGGCAGACGAGCATCGCCACCGCCCGCCAGGCCGCCGAGGCGCTCCGCCCGCTGGCCGGCGACGGGGCGTACTGGCTCTTCGCGATCGGGCTCATCGGCACCGGGATGCTCGGAGTCCCGGTCCTCGCCGGATCCTGCGCCTACGCGGTCGCGGAGGCCGAGGGCTGGCGCGGCTCGCTCGAGGACACGCCCCGCCTCGCCCGGCGCTTCTACGCGGTGGTGGCGGTCTCGATGCTGGTGGGGCTGATCCTGAACTTCGTCCGCCTCGACGCGGTGACCATGCTGTTCTGGTCGGCGGTCGTCAACGGAGTGCTCGCCTCGCCGCTGATCGTGCTGGTCGTCCTGCTCACCGGCGATCGCGCCGTCATGGGCAAGCGCGTCAACCCGCCGCTGCTGCGGTGGCTGGGCTGGGCCACCGCCGCGGTGATGACCGCGGCGGCGGTGGGGATGTTGCTGACGTTCTGAGAGGCGTCAGGGGCGCGGCTTGGTGGGCCACGGCCGCGCGGCGCCCTCCGTGGGCGGCGGGGCCGCGGTGGTGGCCTCCGTCACCGGCTCTTCCTCCGCGCTCTCGTCCATCAGCGCCCACGTGAGCGAGCGACCTCGCGTGGTCCGGCGCGGGGAGCCGAACCACACTCTCCCCTGCTCGTCGAGCCCGAGCAAGTTCCACCCGTCGCCCTGCGTGACGACCACGATCTGCCTGAGTCCATTCATCGTCGGTCTCCCATGCTCCGCTCTCGGGTCCAGCCCACGGACTGTAGCACGGGGGTGGAGATAGCCCTCAAGTCTCGGGCGGGGCCTGCCGATGGAGAGAGGGGAGGGACCGGGCCCAATGACCGTCTTCGTCGCGCGCCAGCCGATCCTCGATCGGTCGCGCCGGACGTGCGCCTACGAGCTGCTGTACCGCAGCGGGCCGGACTCGGGCTACGACGCCCCGGACCCGGACCGGGCGACCCTGGAGGTCATCGACACCTCCCTCCACGTGGTGGGCCTCGGGGCGCTCACCGGCCGGCGGCGGGCCTTCGTCAATTTCACCCGGGACACCCTGCTCAAGGGCTACGCCACGAGCCTCCCGCGGGAATGCCTGGTGGTGGAGGTCCTCGAGAACGTCGCCCCG
>DATFAJ010000713.1:0-4797 GCA_035254745.1 Candidatus Methylomirabilota bacterium
CCTGCGAGACGCTCCACGTCCGGGCGCCCCATCCCTACGAGGCGATCATCGACGCCGCCCGCAAGGGGGGCTGCGACCTGATCTTCATGGCGTCGCATGGGCGGAAGGGCATGTCGGCCCTGGTGCTCGGCAGCGAGACCGTGAAGGTGCTCACTCACAGCAAGATCCCGGTGCTGGTCTGCCGGTGAGAAAGGGCGGCGCGATGCCTGAGCTCTTCGTCATCGGCGACGAGACGACGCACGTCGTGGGCGACCCGAAGTGCCCTGAGTGCCTGGAGGAGTACCCGGAGGTGTGCCCGTGCGGCGGGCTGATCCACGCCGCCTCCGGCGAGCAGGACACGGGCGGGACCGACTGGCCGGCGACCCGCTGCGACCACTGCGGCCGCTCCGAGGAGGAGCTCGACTGATTCCGCTGATCGCGACCCAGGGACTATCCAAGGACTACTCCCTCGGCGACCACACGGTGCACGCGCTGCGGGGGGTCTCGGTGGAGATCCGGGCGGGGGAGATGGTGGCGGTCATGGGCCCGTCCGGATCCGGGAAGTCGACCTTCATGACCATCCTCGGGTGTCTCGACACGCCGACCGCTGGCCGGTACCTGCTGGACGGCCGCGACGTGTCGAGCCTCGACGACGATGCGCTGTCGGCCATCCGGCACCGGCGCATCGGCTTCGTGTTCCAGCAGTTCAACCTGCTGCCGCGCATCACCGCCCAGGCCAACGTGGAGATGCCGCTGCTCTACGGGGACGTCCCCGCGCGCGAGCGCCGGGAGCGGGCGCGGCGCAAGCTCGCGATGGTGGGGCTCGAGGGGTGGGCCCAGCACCGGCCCGGGCAGCTCTCGGGCGGCCAGCAGCAGCGCGTCGCGATCGCGCGCGCCCTCGTCAACGATCCCATCCTCCTCCTGGCCGACGAGCCGACCGGTAACCTCGATACGCGCACCAGCGCCGAGATCATGGCGGTCGTCCAGGAGCTGCATCGGGCCGGGCTCACCATCGTGCTCGTGACGCACGAGCCCGACATCGCGCAGTTCGCGCAGCGGGTGCTGAGCTTTCGCGACGGCGAGCTGGTCGGCGACGAGCGGATCGAGCACCCCCGGGACGCCCGGGCCGGGCTCGCGGTGCCGGCGGGGCGGGCGGCGTGAAGATCGGCGCCACGCTCCAGATGGCGGAGGCCGCGCTCCGGAGCAACCGGCTCCGGACCGCCCTCACCGCGCTCGGGGTCATCATCGGGGTGGGGGCGGTGGTGACCATGATGGCGGTCGGGGCGGGCGCGCAGGTCCGCGTCGCCGAGCAGATCCGGAGCCTCGGCTCGAACCTGATCATCGTGATGTCGGGCTCCATCACCTCCGGCGGCGTCCGCCTCGGCTCGGGCACCCTGCTCACGATCACCGAGGACGATGCCCGCGCGATCCAGCGCGACGTGCCGAGCGTCGAGGTCGCCGCGCCCACGGTGCGGGGCGGCGTCCAGGCGGTGGTCGGCAACAGCAACTGGTCGACCGCGATGCAGGGGGTGACCCCGGAATACTTCCAGGCCCGCGACTGGGGCGTGACCGCGGGCCGGCTCCTCACCACGGAGGACGTCGACGCCGCCGGGAAGGTGATCCTGCTCGGGCAGACGGTGGCCGACAATCTCTTCGGGGGCAGCGACCCGCTCGACCAGACGGTGCGGATCAAGACGGTGCCGTTCACCGTCGTCGGCGTGCTGGCCCGCAAGGGCCAGAGCGCCCGGGGCGAGGACCAGGACGACACGGTGATCATCCCCATCTCGACCGCGAAGAAGAAGGTCCTGGGGGTGAGCCCCGCCAACGCCCGGTCGGTGGGCGGGATCCTCGTCAAGGCCGCGGATCCCGCGCGCATGGGGGAGGCCGAGGTGCAGATCCGCGAGCTGCTCCGGCAGCGGCATCACCTGCAGCCCAACCAGGACGACGACTTCGCCCTCCGGAACCTGTCCGAGGTCCTCGCGAGCCAGGAGGCGTCTTCCCGCGTCTTGAGCCTGCTCCTGGCCGCGGTGGCCGCGGTCTCGCTGGTGGTGGGCGGCATCGGCATCATGAACATCATGCTGGTGTCGGTGACGGAGCGGACGCGGGAGATCGGCCTGCGCCGGGCGGTCGGCGCGCGGCGCCGGGACATCCTGGGCCAGTTCCTGATCGAGGCGGTGTTCGTGTCGCTGGCCGGGGGCCTGATCGGCATCGCGGTCGGGGTCGCCTCGTCCTACGTGATCGCCTACTTCTTCCAGTGGAGCGTGCTGGTCTCGTGGTCCGCCATCCTGCCCGCGTTCCTCTTTGCCGCCGCGGTCGGGATCTTCTTCGGCTACTATCCGGCCCGCAAGGCGTCCCGGCTCAACCCGATCGAGGCGCTCCGCCATGAGTGAGCCCGGCTTCGTCAAGTGGTTCCGGGAGATCCGGCTGGACGACGTCCCCCGCGTCGGCGGCAAGACCGCCTCCCTCGGCGAGCTCTACGGCGAGCTCGGCGCGGCCGGCGTTCGCGTGCCGAACGGGTTCGCGATCACCGCGGCCGCCTACCGGGCCCTGCTCGACGGCGACGGATTGCGAGACCGGCTCGCGCGCATCGTGAAGGACGTCACCGGCGAGGACGTGACCGCGCTGGCCGCCGCGGGCGCCCGGCTGCGCGCGCTCGTCGAATCGGCCCCGCTCCCCCCGGGGCTCGCGGAGGAGATCGTCGCCGCCTACCGGACGCTCGCGCGCGAGTACGGCGCCGAGCCGGCGGTGGCGGTCCGCTCGAGCGCCACCGCGGAGGACCTGCCGCAGGCGAGCTTCGCGGGGCAGCACGAGAGCTATCTGGGGGTCCGGGGCGAGGCCGCGCTGCTCGCGGCCTGCCGGCGCTGCTTCGCTTCGATCTTCACCGACCGCGCCATCGTGTACCGCATCCAGAACGGCTTCGATCACCTGAGCGTGGCCCTGTCCATCGCGGTCCAGAAGATGGTCGCCTCCGACCGGGCCGGCTCGGGGGTCATGTTCACGCTCGATCCCGACAGCGGGTTCCCCGACGTGGTGCTGATCAACGCGGCCTGGGGCCTCGGCGAGGCGATCGTGCAGGGCCAGCTCGATCCGGATGAGTTCTGGCTCTTCAAGCCGACGCTCCGGGCGGGCCACGACGCGCTGCTGAAGCGGAAGATCGCGCGGAAGACCTGGAAGCTCGCGCTGGCCCCCGACGGCCGGCCCGCGCAGGTCCCGGTCCCCGCCGAGGCGCAGCGCGTGGCCAGCCTGACCGCTCCGGAGGCGCTCGAGCTGGGGCGCTTCGCGCTGGCCATCGAGGCCCACTACTCCCGACGCGCCGGGCATCCGGTGCCGATGGACATCGAGTGGGCGAAGGACGCCGACGACGGCCGGCTCTACATCCTGCAGGCGCGGCCCGAGACCATTCATGGAATGAAGCAGGGAACGAAGCAGGGCGCGGGGCGGCGAGCCCTCCTCGAGATCTTCGCGCTGCGGCCGGGCGGGCCCCGCGAGCGGCTCGCGGTCGGCGCGGCCATCGGCCAGCGCATCGGGGTCGGGGCCACGCGGCGGCTCGAGGGGCCGGGCGACCTGGAGGCCTTCAAGGCCGGAGAAGTGCTCGTGGCGTCGATGACCGATCCCGACTGGGAGCCGATCATGAAGCGCGCCGCCGCGATCGTGACCGACCGCGGGGGCCGCACCTGCCACGCCGCCATCGTCAGCCGGGAGCTCGGCGTCCCGTGCGTGGTGGGGACCGGCGACGGGAGCCGGGTGCTCGTCGACGGGCAGGTCGTGACCGTGTCCTGCGCCGAGGGGGAGGCCGGCTCGGTCTACCGTGGGGCGCTGCCCTTCGAGCGACGGCAGGTGGACCTGGCGACCCTGCCGAGGACCACGACCCGGGTGATGCTCAACGTCGGCAATCCCGGCGAGGCCTTCCGCCTGGCCGCCTTGCCGAACGACGGGGTGGGGCTGGCGCGCATCGAGTTCATCATCGCGAGCTTCGTGCGGGTGCATCCGCTCGCCCTGCTCCACCCGGAGCGGGTCGCGGACGCGGCGGCGCGGGCCGAGATCGACACGCTCACCGCGGGGTACGCCGACCGCGGAGAGTACTTCGTCGAGCGACTGGCCGAGGGCGTCGGCATGATCGCGGCCGCCTTCTACCCCAAGGACGTGATCGTGCGCCTCTCGGACTTCAAGTCGAGCGAGTACGCGGGCCTCCTCGGAGGTCGCGGCTTCGAGCCTACCGAGGGCAACCCGATGCTCGGGTTCCGCGGTGCGTTCCGGTACGCCCACCCGCAGTACCGCGAGGCATTCGGGCTCGAGTGCCGGGCCCTGCGACGGGTCCGGGAGGAGATGGGCCTCACCAACGTGAAGCTGATGGTCCCGTTCTGCCGGACCCCGACCGAGGGCCGGCGCGTCCTCGACCTCCTCGCGGCCAACGGCCTCGCGCGTGGCGCCAACGGCCTCGAGGTCTACGTGATGGCGGAGATCCCGTCCAACGCGCTCCTGGCCGACGAGTTCGCGGCGCTCTTCGACGGCTTCTCGATCGGCTCCAACGACCTCACCCAGCTCGTGCTGGGGGTGGACCGCGACTCGGAGCTGGTCGCCCCCGAGTTCGACGAGCGCAATCCCGCGGTGCTCGCCATGATCGGCCTGATCATCGACGGGGCGCGGCGCGCGGGGCGGAAGGTCGGGATCTGCGGCCAGGCCCCGAGCGACTACCCGGAGATGGTCCACTTCCTCGTCGGCAAGGGGATCACCAGCATCTCGCTCAACCCGGACGCGGTGGTGCGCGGCCTCGAGGCCGTCGCGGCGGCGGAGACCGCGCGCCGGTGAGCGTGCTCG
>DATFAJ010000714.1:0-2970 GCA_035254745.1 Candidatus Methylomirabilota bacterium
GCGCGCGCTGAGCGGCGAGCCACTCACGGACCCGGCTCCTGCGTCGTCCGGCGGAGGCAAGCCATATGCCAAGCGGCACGGCGACGCGTGAGTCCGACCGGCGTGGATGCGCCTCGATCCTTTCCAGATATTTGTGCCCGCACCTTGGGTGACGCACGCCGGGAGGGCTGCCGGAGGACGAGCGGGCGGGAAGGACTGACCGTGTAAAAGATTCCACCCCCGAGCCCGACAGGCGAGTAACTCGGAGCCTCTCGTGGCGAGGCGACGGGGGCCCGGGGGCCGCTTGACCGGCCCTCCGCCGGTCGGCTACGCTCCGGGCACGGAAACCCCGATCCCTCAGCGCAGGAGACCATGCATGCCCGCCAGATTCGCGCTCGCCCTCAGCGTCCTCGTGTTGCTCATCGCCCCCGTCGACGCGGGCGCGGCCGAGAAGGTCACCGTGGCCCTGGACTTCACGCTCAGCGGCTACCACGCGCCCTGGTTCGTGGCCCAGGACAAGGGCTACTTCACGGAGGAGGGCCTCGACGTCACCCTGGGCCGCGGCTACGGCTCCGGCGACACGGTCAAGAAGCTCGCCACCGGGGCCATCGACATCGGGCTCAACCATCCGGCGCCGCTGATCATCGCCAACGCGGAGGGCGGCAACCTCCGGACGGTGATGGGCTACCTGAACCAGGAGATGTGCGCGATGTACTCCTCGGCCGAGGGCGGCAACGTACGCGTGCCCAAGGACCTCGAGGGCCAGACCTTCGGGGGGCCCCCGGGCGACATCTGCACCATGATGCTCCCCGCGCTCGCGGAGAAGACCGGGGTCGACTACGGCAAGATCAAGGTGCAGCAGATGGACGGCCCCCAGCGCCTCGCGATGCTCACCGCGGGCCGCATCTCGGTGCTCGGCACGTTCTTCGACAAGGACATCCTGATCAAGAAGGGGCTCGATCAGGCGGGCAAGACCATGGTGAGCTTCCACTACTCGAAGTACATCTCGATGTACTCGATCGGGGTCACCGCCACCCAGGCCACGATCGACAAGCGGCCGGAGATGGTGCAGAAGATGGTGACCGCGCTGCTCCGCGGCTTCAAGTTCACGGTCGCCAACCCGGCGGAGGCGGTGAAGATCACGAGCAAGCTGCACCCGGAGCTGGACGCCGACTACGTGAAGGCCTCGGTGGACACCCTGCTCGAGGGCATGTGGGACGAGACGTCGAAGGCCAAGGGCATCGGCATCCTCGACGCCGGCAAGATGCAGGCCACCCGCGACACGGTGGTGAAGTACTGGAAGCTCAAGACGGAGCCGCCGCTGGATCAGCTCTACACGAACCGGTTCGTCGAGGCCGCCCACAAGGCCGTCAAGTAGATGCGCGAGCGGCTCGGCGGCGCGGTGGCGCCGACGCTGGCCTTCGCGGCGGTGCTCGCGCTCTGGCAGGGCTCGGTGTGGCTCCTGCGGCCGCCGCCCTTCATCCTGCCCGGCATCGGGCAGGTGATCGCCCGGCTGGTGGCCTTCGGGCCCAACTGGGTGGGGCACGTGATCGCGACGGTGGAGGGCATCGCGCTCGGCTTCCTGGCCGCGGTCGTCCTCGGCACCGCGGGGGCGGTGCTCATCGTGTCGTCGGACCTGCTGCGGCGGGCGATCACCCCGCTGCTGGTCACGGTCCAGATCGTGCCCAAGATCGCCTTCGCGCCCCTCATCCTCGTGTGGTTCGGGATCGGTCTCACCTCCCGGGCCACCATCGCGTTCCTGGTCGCGTTCTTCCCGGTCCTGGTCAACACCGCGGTCGGCCTGGTGCAGATCGAGCCCGAGCTGCTCGACCTCGCCCGGTCGATCAAGGCCCGGCCGGCGTGGGTGTTCTTCCGCATCCGGTTCCCGAGCTCGCTGCCCTACTTCTTCGCCGGGCTGCGGGTGGCCTCCACGCTGGCGGTGATCGGCGCGGTCATCGGGGAGTTCGTGGGCTCGGACGTGGGGCTCGGGTACCTGATCGTCATCGCCAACAACCAGATCGACACCGCGCTCGGGCTCGCCGCCATCTTCCTGATCTCGTTGATCGGGCTGATCCTCTACGGGGCGGTCGTGCTCACCGAGCGTCTCTGCACGCCGTGGGCGGGCGGCGAGGGCGGGCTCAAGGCCTCGCTCTGATGGCCGCCTTCATCGAGATCCGCGACGTCGAGAAGCGGTACACGACCCGCGCCGGCCCCCAGGTCGCGCTCCGGCCCACCTCGCTCGAGATCGCGGCGGGCGAGTTCGTGTCGATCGTGGGGCCGAGCGGCTGCGGCAAGACCACGCTCATGAAGATCGTGGCCGGCTTGCTGCCGTGCACGCGCGGGGAGGTCCGGATCGACGGGGTCCCGGTGCACGAGCCGCCCGACGGGGTGGGCATCGTCTTCCAGACCCCCACGCTGCTGCGCTGGCGCACGGTGCTCGACAACGTGCTCCTCCCCGCCGCCGCGCTCCACCGGCCCCGCGCCCGGTACGAGCCGGTGGCCCGGGACCTGATCCGCCTGGTCGGCCTCGAGGGGTTCGCCGGCCACTACCCGCGCGAGCTGTCGGGCGGCATGCAGCAGCGGGTCGCGATCAGCCGGGCGCTGCTGCTCGAGCCGCGCCTGCTCCTGATGGACGAGCCGTTCGGCGCGCTCGACGCGATGACGCGCGAGGAGATGAACCTCGAGCTGCAGCGGATCTGGAACGAGCAGCCCAAGACGGTGCTCTTCATCACCCACTCCATCGACGAGGCGGTGTTCCTCTCCGACCGGGTGGTGGTCATGAGCCCGCGGCCGGGCGGGGTGCGGGCGGTGCTCGACGTCCTGCTGGACCGCCCGCGCGGCCTGCACGTCCGCGAGCACCCGCGCTTCGTGGAGTACGTGGGCCGCATCCGCGACCTGATATTCAGCAAGCCATAGGAGCCCGCCATGAGCAGCGAATCCCAGCAGAGCCTCCGCGGCTTCGTCTCGACCCTGGAGCGTGCGTATCCGGAC
>DATFAJ010000715.1:0-2988 GCA_035254745.1 Candidatus Methylomirabilota bacterium
CGAGTGGCTCGCGGAGCGCCCGCGAGCGGTCACCGCGCCGACAGCTCGTTGACGGGCTGGAAGAAGGCCGCCGCCCCGTAGAGGATCTGGCCGACCACGCAGAACCACGCCCAGCGATCGGGATCGGCGGGGGAGCAGCGGCGGGGCGGGGCCTCGGCGGCGCCGGCCGTCGCGGGCCGCGAGGCGGTGGCGCAGCCGCCCATCAGGGTCAGGACGATCAGCAGGGCCGCGAGCCGTCGCACCCCTGCGCCCGGTGCTTACGCGGCCGGGGTGCGATCGCCCTCGCCGCGGGACAGGGCGGCCGCGCTCGAGGGCACGTCCAGCTCCCGGTTGGCGAGGTCCACCGTGACCCGGAGGGCGCGCAGGCCCTGGGCGCCCTGCAGCTCGTCCAGCTCCAGCTCCTCCACGTCCCGGGTGAGGTAGCCCAGCCGCTGGAGGTACTCGATGTACTCCCGCCACTCCGCGGCCTCGGTGGCGTGCGAGTAGACCAGGGCGATCTTGCCGGGCTGGGTCAGCCGCTCGGTGGTGCCGCGGATGATCGCCTTGTCGATCCGCTTCTTGATGATCTCGTAGCGGACGTTGTAGGCGCCGTCCACGTCGAAGCGCTTCTCGTCGAAGCGGAAGCGGATCGAGAGCGGCGCGTGCTGGATCAGGATCAGGTTCGTGATGTCGAGCGTCACCGGCAGCCGGGTCTTCAGCCGCTCCACCCGCAGGGCCACCCCGCACGCCACCATGAGCTGCCAGAGGCGCAGGTTCTTGAGGTAGAGCGGATCGAATCCGTTGTCCTCGCGGAGGGCGCCGCCCAGGTAGATCGTGTAGTCCACCCCGTCGGTCTTCTGCTTCTCGAAGTAGTGCGGGAACATGCCCTGGGCGGCCTGCTCCTCCAGGTCGATGTAGGAGGAGACCGCCTCGTTGATCATGGTCACGCTCTCGTCGAACTCCTTGCGGCGCGCGTAGACCAGGCCGATGCCCGGGTCCACCGCCTGGCGATAGGCGTCGACGCGCTCCCGCACCGACGATCCGAAGGTCTGCAGGTGATCGAAGAGCGGCTCGACGTCACCCTTGAGGAAGCTCATCACCCCGAGCTCGTCGCCCGACCGCAGGGTGACCTCGATCTCGGCCACGTGTCCGTCGATGCGGTGGGTGAGCTGGTCCAGGATCGGCAGGGGCCGGACCTCGTGAGCGGCGCGCAGCACCTCGCGGGCGAGACCGAGCTGGGTGAGCAGGTCGGCCTGGATGGCCCACGCGCGATGGGTGGAGGAGCCCCGGATGTCCGACACCGCGTAGAGCGGGTGGACGTCGCGGAAGACGATCGGCTCCATCTCGGCCGCGCCCCGCTCGGCCTCGCCGCGATCCATGGTGGCCATGACCGCCTTCCGGAAGCGCCACTCCACGACCGGGTGAATCGCGGTGAACTGCTCCTTGATGAAGCTCTCCACCCGCGAGTGCAGCTCGTCCATGCTCCGCTTCACCGCCACCGAGAACAGCGGCAGCACCTCCCGCAGCCGCGGGTCCATCAGGGCGTTGATGTCGCCCGGCTTCGGCGAGCTCAGGCTGAGGGTCCCGATCAGCTGCTGCTGGTAGTGCAGCGGGGCCACCGCCACGCTGCGCATGCCCTTGCGGAGGATCATCTCGTCCGCGGGGGTCTTGGTCACGTGCGCGGCCACGTCCTCGACGAAGACCGGCTCGCCGGCCAGGGTGGCGCGCTCGTAGACCGAGCCCTTGAAGTCGGCCACCTTGGCCCGGACCGACCCCGCGAAGATGCAGCCGTGACCGTGCTCGAGCTGGTGTCCGGAGTTGAGCACCAGGATGCGGTCGCCCTCGATGGCGGCCAGCCCCAGGTGGAGATCCGGGCGCCGGAAGAGGGTCCGGAGCTTGGCCTGCAGCTTCACGAACCGCGCGTTCGAGACGATGGACTCCTTGTCGATCAGGTCTCGCTTGATCGACGAGAGCACCTCCTGGTCGGTCACGTCGGCCGCCTTCACCACCGTAAAGCCGGAGAAGCGGATGCTGCCCGGAGGGATCAGCGCGGACAGCCGGTCCAGGTCGACCGCCTGCGCGGTGAGCCGCGCCCGCAGCTCCTCGGATAGCGGCGGCAGCGGGTGCAGCAGCTCCACGTCCACGAAGCGCCCCTCGAACTGAACCTTGAAGTGGCGGTCGAGCCCGTTGGTGGGATCGGGCAGGGTGAGGATCAGCGGGTAGTCCACCGGGAAGTGAATGCCGTAGAGCCGCTCGAGCGCGAGCGCGTAGGCGTTGATCAGCCGGAAGTCCTTCAGCGCCCGCATGTCGAGGTTCAGGCTGCCGTAGAGCACCCCGTCCGGGCCCATGATGGTGTCCATCGCCCGGGTCCCGTAGACGCTGCGCAGGGTGAACGGGATGAGCGCGCCCATGTAGGCCTGCTCCCAGAACACCGACGGGAACACCGCGCTCATCAGGGCGTCGACGAGCCCGCTGTGCTGATCGAGCAGGGTGATGTCGTCGATCGGCCGCGTCAGCTCGGGCGCGTCCTGGAGCCGGGTCAGGAGGGTGCGCGCGACCTCGCCGCGCACCGAGCTCTCCTTCGCCTGGTCCTCCCAGAACCGGATCAGCAGCGCCAGGCTCAGGCGGCTCTCGAACGGGAAGTCCTTCTGAAGCCCCGCCAGCGACGTCCTTGGCTCGTCCATGCCCATCATTCTACCCCCAGACGCTACCCTAGGCCGCGGGGGCCGGCAGTCCGGCCGGAGCCGCGCTCGAGCGCGGGGTCCGGCTCACCGGCGCCTCCCGGATGGCCAGGGCCATCGGCACCGCCAGGAAGGCGAGCAGCGCCGCGGAGATGAAGGCCCACGAGTAGGAGCCGGTGGACTGGAACACCCAGCCTCCCACCGCGGCGCCGAGCGCCGCGCCCACCTGGTGCGCGAAGAAGATCCAGCCCGACAGCGTTCCTACCGAGTAGCGCCCGAAGATGTTGGCGGTGAGCGTGGTGGTGGGCGGCACCGTCGAGATGTAGTT
>DATFAJ010000716.1:0-18572 GCA_035254745.1 Candidatus Methylomirabilota bacterium
TGCGGGAGAAGTGGGGCGCCCCGCTGGTGCAGATGTTCCACACCCTGGGGCGGCTCAAGAACACGGTGGCCCAGGGCCCGGCCGAGCTCGAGCCCACGCTGCGCCTCGACGAGGAGACGCGCATCGTGGCCGAGGCGGACCGCGTGGTGGCGGCCAACGTGGTGGAGCGCGCACACCTGGTGTGGCACTACGGGGCGCGCGCCGACCGGATCGCGGTCATCCCGTGCGGCGTCGACACCGACCTGTTCCAGCCGATGGACCCGGCCAAGGCCAAGGACCTGCTCGAGCTGCCCCCGGATCCGCTCCTGCTCTACGTGGGCCGGCTGCAGCCGATCAAGGGGCTCGACACCCTGCTCGAGGCCATGACCGCGGTGCCGGCCCCGGCGTGCCTGCTGATCGTGGGCGGCGAGCACGACGAGCGCGAGAACGCCCACGGGGCCGCCCTGCGCCACCGCCTGAAGGCGCTCGGGCTCGAGCGGCGGGTGCGCTTCCTCCGCGCCCAGCCCCAGCGGCGCCTCCGCCTGTTCTACGCCGCGGCGGACGCGACCGTGGTGCCGTCGTACTACGAGTCGTTCGGGATGGTCGCGCTCGAGGCGATGGCGTGCGGCAGTCCGGTGGTGGCCTCGCGGGTGGGCGGGCTCACCACCACGGTGCAGGACGGGGTGACCGGGCGCCTCGTGCCCGAGGGCGACCCGGCCGCGCTGGCCGCCGCCATCACCGCGCTGCTCGACGGCGCCGAGGGCCGCCGTCTGGGACAGCAGGCCACGCGCTGGGCCGCCGAGCATCGCTGGCCCTGCGTGGCGGAGGCGGTCTGCCGCCTCTACTCCGAGCTCCGCCCCGGAGCCCGGCAGCATCTCCCCCACGCCCGCTGCAGGAGCTGACATGGCCACTCGTCGCGCCGGGTCCGTGACCGTGAACGGTCGCTCCTACCGCTGGCCGGATCGTCCGCTGGTGGTGATGTGCATCGACGGCTGCGAGCCGGATTACGTGCGCCGGGCCATCGCGGCGGGCGCGATGCCCTACCTGGCCTCCGCGCTCCCCGGGGGCACCGAGCGCCTGGCCGACTGCGTGGTGCCGAGCTTCACGAACCCCAACAACCTCTCGATCGTCACCGGGGTGCCGCCCTCCGCGCACGGCATCTGCGGCAACTACTTCTTCGATCGCGAGGCGGGGGCGGAGGTCATGATGAACGACCCCCGCTACCTGCGCTGCGGGACCATCCTGGCCGCCTTCGCCCGGGAGGGCGCGCGCGTCGCGGTGGTGACGGCCAAGGACAAGCTGCGCCGCCTGCTCGGCCACCAGATGTCGGGAATCTGCTTCTCGGCCGAGAAGGCCGACGAGACCACCGCGCTCGAGCACGGCATCGTGGACGGGCTGGGCCTGGTCGGCATGCCGCTGCCGTCGGTCTACAGCGCCGAGCTCTCCGAGTTCGTGTTCGCGGCCGGGGTGAGGCTGCTCGAGTCCACGCGCCCGGACATCATGTACCTCTCGACCACCGACTACGTGCAGCACAAGCACGCGCCGGGCTCGGCCGAGGCGAACGAGTTCTACGGGATGATGGACGGCTACCTCGCCAAGCTGGCCGGCCTCGGCGCGACCCTCGCGATCACCGCCGACCACGGCATGAACGCCAAGACGGACGCGAGCGGCCGGCCGCGCGTGATCTACCTCCAGGACGTGCTCGACGAGTGGCTCGGCGCAGCCCAGGCGCGCGTGATCCTGCCGATCACCGATCCCTACGTCGTGCACCACGGCGCGCTGGGCTCCTTCGCGACCGTCTACCTGCCCGCCGGGGCGGACGCGGAGCGGCTGCGAGAGCGCGTGGCGGGGCTGCCCGGGATGGAGGTGGTGCTGGGGCGCGAGGCGGCGTGCCGGCGCTTCGAGCTGCCGCCCGACCGGGTCGGTGACCTGGTCGCGGTGTCCGAGCGGCACGTGGTCATCGGCACGAGCGAGGGGCGCCACGACCTCTCCGGGCTCGACGCGCCGCTCCGCTCCCACGGTGGCATCAGCGAGCAGACGGTGCCGCTGCTGCTGAGCCGGCCGACGCCCGACGTCCCGGCCACGCGGCGGCTGCGGAACTTCGACGCGTTCGACCTCGCGCTGAATCATGTGGGGTGAGGACGCCAACGGTCGATCGCCGCTGGGGGAGTGCGGGGGCCATGTCGGGGCCCCCGCAGCTGAAGAGCCTGAAGAAGTAAACGGCAGTCCGCCGTCTCGTGCCTAGTAGCGCCCGGGCGGTCATCGTCGGGGGTGGCATCGTCGGCACGAGTGTCGCGTATCACCTGACCCGGCTCGGGTGGCGCGACGTGGTGCTGCTGGAGCAGGGGAGCCTCTCGGGCGGCACCACGTGGCACGCGGCGGGGCTGGTCGGCCAGCTCCGCTCCTCGAGCAATCTCACCCGGCTCATCCGCTACAGCGTGGACCTCTACGGCCGCCTCGAGGCGGAGACCGGACAGTCCACCGGCTGGAAGCAGTGCGGCAGCGTCAGCGTCGCACGCAGTGCCGAGCGAATGATCCAGCTCCGGCGCAACGCGTCGGTGGCCAACGCCTACGGCATCGAGGCCCACGTGATCTCGCGGGAGGAGGCGGGGCGGCGCTACCCGCTCATGCGCACCGACGATCTGGTCGGCGCGGTGTGGATCCCGGGCGACGGCAAGGCCAATCCCGCCGACGTGACGCAGGCCCTGGCCCGCGGCGCGCGCGCCGGCGGCGCCGAGCTGCGGGAGGGCGTGAAGGTCACCGGGGTGCGGATCGAGCGCGGGGCGGTCGCGGGCGTCGAGACGTCGACCGGGCCCATCGCCACCTCGATCGTGGTGAACTGCGCGGGCATGTGGGCCCGCGAGCTCGGACGGATGAGCGGCGTGACCGTCCCGCTGCACGCGTGCGAGCACATGTACATCGTGACGCAGCCCATCGCGGGGATCTCGTCCGACCTTCCGGTGCTCCGCGACCCGGACGGCCACGTCTACGTCAAGGAAGAGGTGGGCGGGCTCCTGATGGGCGGCTTCGATCCGTGGGCCAAGCCCTGGGGGACCGATCGCATCCCGGACGGCTTCTCGTTCCGGACCCTCAAGGAGGACTGGGAGAAGTTCGAGATCCTGATGACCAACGCGGTGCAGCGCCTGCCCGTCCTCGAGACCGCGGAGGTGCGCACCTTCCTGAACGGGCCCGAGTCCTTCACGCCCGACAACTACTTCATCCTGGGCGAGGCGCCCGAGGTGCGACGCTACTACGTGGGCGCCGGCTTCTGCTCGGGCGGCATCGCGGCCGCGGGCGGGGCGGGCCGCGCCCTCGCGGAGTGGATCGTGGACGACCGGCCGCCGATGGATCTCTGGCAGGCCGACATCCGGCGCTTCGCTCCCTTCCACGCCGACCCGCGCTTCCTGCGCGAGCGGGTCAGCGAGATCGTGGGCGTGCACTACAACATCGCGTTCCCGAACCGCGAGCTCACGAGCGGCCGGGGGGTGCGGCGCTCTCCGCTCCACGAGCGCCTGCGTGCGCGTCGCGCCGCCTTCGGGGCCAAGATGGGATGGGAGCGGGCCAACTGGTTCGCGCCCGAGGGCGTCGAGCCGGAGACCGTCTACTCCTTCGGCCGCCAGAACTGGTTTCCCTATGCGGCGACGGAGCACCGGGCCGCGCGCGAGGCGGTGGCGATCTTCGACCAGACGTCGTTCGCCAAGCTCCGGGTGCAGGGGGCGGACGCGGAGGCGGTCCTCCAGCGGCTGTGCGCCAACGACGTGGGCGTGTCGCCGGGGCACATCGTGTACACCGGCATGCTGAACGAGCAGGGAGGCTACGAGAGCGACCTCACGGTCACCCGGCTGGCCCCGGACGCCTACCTGGTCGTCACCGGATCGGCCCAGAGCACGCGCGACCTCGACTGGATCCGGCGCCACCTGCCCGACGGCGCGCGGGTCACCGTCACCGACGTGACCGACGCGTGGGCGGTGCTCGGGGTGATGGGCCCACGCTCGCGCGAGCTGCTGGGCCGCGTGAGCGGCGCCGACCTCGGCAACGCGGCGTTTCCGTTCGGCGCCTCGCGCGAGATCCCGATCGGCTCGGCCACCGTGCGCGCCTCGCGCATCACCTACGTGGGCGAGCTCGGCTGGGAGCTCTACGTGCCGGTCGCGGCGGCCCCGGGCGTGTACGATGTCCTGTGGGAGCGCGGGCGGGACCTCGGGCTGCGGGACGCCGGCTACTACGCGATGGACTCGCTGCGCTGCGAGAAGGCGTACCGGGCGTGGGGCCGGGAGGTCACCACGGAGGACACCCCCTGGGAAGCGGGGCTCGGGTTCGCGGTGCGGCTCGACAAGGCGATCCCGTTCATCGGTCGCGAGGCCTTGCTGAGCCGGCGGGGCCAGCCGCTCGCCAAGCGGCTGGTCACCTTCGTGCTCGAGGACCCCGCCGCGCTGCCGTGGGGGGACGAGCCGATCCTGCGCGACGGGCGCGTGGTGGGGGCGGTGACCTCGGCCGCGTTCGGGCACTCGCTCGGGCGGGCGGTGGCGATGGGCTACGTGCGCGAGCCCGCGGGCGTGGACGAGCGGTACGTCGAGACCGGGGCCTTCGCCCTCGACATCGGCGGCGAGCGGGTGCCGGCCCGCGCGGGCCTCGCCGCTCCGTACGACCCGCGCGGGCTGCGAATCAAGAGCTGAGCCGGGCAACCGGAAAGGACCGAGCGCCATGGACGGGACGCACCGCGAGCCGTTTC
Organism: Candidatus Methylomirabilota bacterium; assembly: GCA_035254745.1. Lineage (GTDB taxonomy): Bacteria > Methylomirabilota > Methylomirabilia > Rokubacteriales > CSP1-6 > CAMLFJ01. The sequence continues at coordinate 4,709 of DATFAJ010000716.1, forward strand.
TGCTGACCCCGGGGCCGCTGACCACGACCCGCGCGACCAAGGAGGCGATGCTGCGCGACTGGGGCTCGCGCGACGGCGAGTTCATCGCCATGAACGCGCGGGTGCGCCGGCGCCTGCTCGAGCTGGTCTCGGGTGACGGCAGTCACGTGTGCGTGCCGCTCCAGGGCAGCGGGACGTTCATCGTGGAGGCGATGATCGGCACCCTGGTGCCGCCCGCGGGCAAGCTCCTGGTGCTGGTCAACGGCGCCTACGGCCGCCGCATGGTCCGCATCTGCGAGTACTACCGGCGCGCCTGCGTGGCGCAGGAGACGCCCGAGGACCAACCGGCCGATCCCGCCGCGCTCGACGCGGCGCTCGCCCGCGATCCCGCGGTGACCCACGTGGTGGTGGTGCACTGCGAGACCACCTCGGGGGTGCTGAACCCGGTCGAGGAGATCGCGGCGGTGACCGAGCGGCGGGGCCGGCGGCTCCTGATCGACGCGATGAGCGCGTTCGGGGCTATCCCGCTCGACGCCCGGCGCATCGCCTTCGACGCGGTGGTGGCCTCCGCCAACAAGTGCCTCGAGGGCGTGCCCGGCATGGGCTTCGCCATCGTGCGGCGGGAGGCGCTGGAAGAGGCGCGCGGCCAGGCTCCGTCCCTCAGCCTGGACCTCCACGACCAGTGGGCCGCGATGGAGAAGAACGGGCAGTGGCGCTTCACCCCGCCCACTCACGTGATCGCGGCTCTCGACCGCGCGCTCGACCAGCACGCCGCCGAGGGCGGGGTGGCGGGGCGGGGGGCGCGCTACCGCCGCAACTGCGCGCTGCTGGTGGAGGGGCTCCGGGCGATGGGCTTCGAGACCCTGCTGCCGGACCGACTGCAGGCGCCCATCATCGTCACGGTGCGGATGCCGGCCGATCCCAAGTTCCACTTCGAGACCTTCTACGAGCGGCTCAACCAGCGCGGATACGTGATCTATCCCGGCAAGCTGACGGTCGCGGACAGCTTCCGCATCGGCTGCATCGGAGCGCTGGGCGAGCCCGAGATGCGCGGGGTGCTGGCCGCCATCGCCGCGGTCCTGGGCGAGCTGGGCGTCGCCTCCGGCGCGCCGGCCCGGACCTAGGGGAGGCCGCGATGCGCTGGACGCGCGGGGAGCGTAGCCAGGACATCGAGGATCGTCGCGGCGAGAGCCCGTCGGGCGGCGGCATGGGGCTGCGGGTCGGGGGCGGCATCGGCCTGGGCGGCGCGCTCATCCTGCTCGTGCTGAGCCTGATCTTCGGCCAGAACTTCTTCGCCCTCCTGGATGGCGGCGGCGACGTCGCTCCGGGGCCCGGGGGCGGCACCGCGTCGGCGCCACCACGGACCGCATCGCCGGCGGAGGAGCAGCGCGCCGACTTCGTGTCGTTCGTGCTCGACGACGTGCAGAGCACGTGGACCCGCGAGTTCCAGCGCATGGGGCGTGACTACGAGCGCGCGCGCCTCGTGCTGTTCACCGGTGGCACCCGCTCCGGCTGCGGATTCGCGGAGGCCGCGGCCGGGCCCTTCTACTGCCCGGATGACCGCAAGGTCTACATCGACCTGGGCTTCTACGACGACCTCCGGAACCGCTTCGGAGCCCCGGGCGACTTCGCGCAGGCGTACGTGCTGGCCCATGAGATCGGCCACCACGTGCAGCACCTGCTGGGCCTGACCGATCGGGTGCGCGCCGGCCAGGAGCGTCGCCCGTCGAGCGCGAACGCCCTCTCGGTGCGGCTCGAGCTGCAGGCCGACTGCCTGGCCGGGATCTGGGCGCACTCGACCGGGGAGCGGCGGCTGCTCGAGGACGGCGACGTGGAGGAGGCTCTCGGCGCCGCCTCTGCGGTCGGAGACGATCGGATCCAGAAGCAGGCCGGCGGTCGCGTCAGCCCCGAGACCTGGACGCACGGGTCGGCCCGCCAGCGCGCCGGCTGGTTCCGCCGCGGCCTCGAGCAGGGACGCGTCGAGGCCTGCGACACCTTCCGCACCGCGCTGCCCGGCGTGGAGGAGCGGGCTCCCCTGCGCTCCCGCTGACCGGGCCGGCCCTCCGCCGCGGTGTGTTAGACTCCCCGCCACATGGAGGTCCTGCTCGACGTCCGTGATCTTCGTACCCACTTTCACACCTCGGCGGGCGTGGTCCGCGCGGTGGACGGGGTGTCGTGGGACGTGCGCAAGGGGGAGACGGTCGCCCTCGTCGGCGAGTCCGGCTGCGGCAAGTCGGTCAGCGCGCTCTCGGTGATGCGGCTGGTGTCGGCGCCGGCCGGGCGCATCGTGGGCGGCGAGATCATCTTCAAGGGGCGCAACCTCCTCGCCCTGTCCGAGGAGGAGATGCGCCGGGTGCGCGGGCGGGAGATCGGGATGATCTTCCAGGAGCCAATGACCTCGCTCAACCCGGTGCTCACCATCGGCCGCCAGCTCACCGAGACGGTCGAGACCCACCTCGGCATGACGGGCGCGGAGGCTCAGGCCCGGGCGGTGGAGCAGCTCTCGCTGGTCGGCATCGCGGACGGCGCGCGGCGCCTTCGCCAGTTCCCGCACCAGTTCAGCGGGGGGATGCGGCAGCGGATCATGATCGCGATGGCGCTGGCGTGCAACCCGGACCTGGTCCTGGCCGACGAGCCCACCACCGCGCTCGACGTCACCATCCAGGCCCAGATCCTCGAGCTCATGAAGAGTCTCTCGCGGCGGCTCGGGGTGGCGATCATGATGATCACCCACAACCTCGGGGTGGTGGCGCGGTACGCCGACCGGGTCAACGTGATGTACGCGGGCAAGATCGTGGAGCGGGCGACCGCCCGCGAGCTCTACGCCAACCCGCGGCACCCGTACACCCTGGGCCTGCTGCGCTCGGTGCCTCGCCTCGACGAGCCGCGCCGGGCGAAGCTCCAGCCCATCCCCGGGCAGCCGCCCGACCTCTCGCGGCTGCCCGCCGGCTGCTCCTTCGCCCCACGCTGCGCCTACGCGATCGACCGGTGCCGACAGGAGGAGCCGAGGCTCGAGCCGGTCACCGCCGAGCACCTCTCGGCCTGCTGGCTCGCCAAGGACCTGCCCGCCCTCACCCCGGTCCCCGCCTAACGACATGACTCCACTCCCCGGTCACGCCGACGCCCCGATCAGCCCGAAGGGCGAAGAGGCCACGGCGCAGCGCTCCCAGGTCTCGTCGGAGCCCATTCTGATAGTCAAGAACCTGGTGAAGCATTTCCAGGTCGGCGGGGGGCTCTTCGGCGGCGCGCCCGCGGTGGTCAAGGCGGTGGACGGCGTGAGCTTCCAGATCCAGCGCGGCGAGACCCTGGGCCTGGTCGGTGAGTCCGGCTGCGGCAAGACCACCACCGGCCGGTGCATCCTCCGCCTCGAGCCGCCCACGAGCGGGGAAGTCATCTTCGAGGGCCGGGATCTGGCCAAGCTCTCGGATTCGGAGCTGCGTGGCGTGCGCCGCCGCATGCAGGTGATCTTCCAGGACCCCTACAGCTCGCTCAACCCGCGGATGACGGTGGGTCAGATCATCGCCGAGCCGCTCAGCGTGCACGGCATCGTGCCGGACCGGACCGCTCGCGCGGCCCGGGTGCAAGATTTGCTGCGCCACGCCGGCCTGCTGCCGGCCATGGCGCGCCGCTACCCCCACGAGCTGTCGGGGGGCCAGCGTCAGCGGGTGGGCATCGCCCGGGCGCTTGCCATGGAGCCAAGCCTGATCATTTGCGACGAGCCGGTCTCGGCCCTCGACGTGTCGATCCAGGCCCAGATCATCAACCTGCTGGAGGACCTCCAGGCGCAATTCGGGCTGACCTACCTGTTCGTCGCCCACGACCTCTCGGTGGTGCGCCACATCTCCGACCGGGTGGCGGTCATGTATCTGGGCAAGATCGTGGAGATCACCGACCGGAAGGCCCTCTACGAGGACCCGCTGCACCCCTACACCCGGGCCCTCCTCTCGGCGGTGCCTATCCCGGACCCGGCGGTGGAGGCCAAGCGCGAGCACGTGGTGCTGGGCGGCGAGGTGCCGAGTCCCCTCAACCCACCCTCGGGCTGCGTGTTCCACCCGCGGTGCCCCATCGCGGTGCCCGAGTGCCGGACCGTCGTACCCGAGTTACGGGAGGTCAAGCCCGGTCACCACGCCGCCTGCATCCGGGTGTAGCCGGGGCGGCCCGAGCCTTGACAGGGAGGGAGCGGGCGCCGTAAAGTAGCGCCGTTCGAACGGAACCAAGACCTACCTTGACCGATTAATTCTTCGAACGCCTCAGTCGTACATCTCATCGGGGAGGTGGCTCATGCGCGATCGGACCATGTGGCTCGTCTCTGCTCTCGTCGCCTTCGCTTTCGTGGTGTCGGCCGGCTGGGGAGCACCAGCCTTCGCCCAGGACAAGCCACGCCATGGCGGCGAGCTCATCTTCGTGGTGCCCTCGGAGCCACCCTCCTACGACGCGCATCAGGAGGAGACCTTCGGGCTCATCCACCCGACCGCGCCGCACTACAACACGCTGATGCGGGTGGATCCGTTCGACAAGACCGGGACGAAGCCGGTCGGTGACCTCGCCGAGTCCTGGGCGATCTCGAAGGACGGCCTCGTCTACACCTTCAAGCTGCACAAGGGGGTGAAGTTCCACGACGGCGCCGAGATGACGTCGAAGGACGTCAAGGCTTCCTACGACAAGATCATCTTTCCGCCGGCGGGCGTCAAGTCGCTGCGCAAGGAGTCCTACTCCTCGGTGGAGGTGGTGGAGGCGCCGGACCCCTACACCGTGCGCTTCCGCCTGAAATATCCGGAGTCGTCGCTGCTCCTGAACCTCGCCTCGCCCTGGAACTGGATCTACAAGGCCGACATCCTGTCGAAGGACATGCACTGGTACGAGACGCACGTCATGGGCACCGGGCCCTTCACCTTCGTCACGCATGTCAAGGGCTCCGAGTGGGTGGGCAAGCGGAATCCCAACTACTGGGACAAGGGCAAGCCCTACCTCGACGGCTACCGTGCGCGGTTCGTGACGTCGTCCGCGCAGCAGGTCGCCGCGGTCCGGGCCGGGAGGGCCCATATCCAGTTCCGGAGCTTCAGCCCGCCGGAGCGGGACCAGCTGGTCGCGGCCCTCGGCGACAAGATCACGGTCCAGGAGAGCCCCTGGGACTGCCTGAACTTCGTCTCGCTGCACCACGAGAAGAAGCCCTTCGACGACAAGCGCGTCCGCCGGGCCCTCTCGCTGGCCCTCGATCGCTACGAGGCTTCCAAGAACCTCTCCAAGATCACGCTCGTGAAGGACGTGGGCGGCATCCAGGTGCCGGGTACCCCGTACGCGACGCCCCCGGCCGAGCTCGAGAAGCTCGCGGGCTACGGGCACGACATCGCGGCGAACCGCGCCGAGGCCAAGCGGCTGCTCCGCGAGGCGGGGGTACCGGACGGCTTCTCGTTCACCCTGAAGAACCGGGGCATCCCGCATCCCTACGAGCCGCTCGGCATCTGGCTCATCGACCAGTGGCGCCAGATCGGCCTCAACGTCAAGCAGGAGTTCGTGGAGCCCGCGGCGTACTATCCGATGCTCAAGCGGGGAGACTTCGAGGTGACGATGGACTTCCAGTGCGGCTTCATCGTGGAGCCGGATCTGGACCTGCCCCGCTTCGTGAGCACTTCCGATGCGAACTACGGCAAGCACAAGGACAAGGAGCTCGACGAGCTGTACCGCAAGCAGGCGCGCGCCGTCGACCCCGAGGAGCGGAAGAAGTACGTCCGCGCCTTCGAGAAGCGGCTCCTCGACGAGGAGGCGCACGTGATCTACACGCTGCAGTGGCACCGCATCGTCGCGCACAGCGCCAAGGTCAAGGGGTGGACCATCACCCCGAGCCACTACCTGAACAACCAGCTGGACACGGTCTGGCTGACGGAGTAGTCGAGCCCGCGGGGTCCGGACCGCCGCCGGCCCGGACCCCGCCGCATCGTTCACCATGTGGAAGTACCTGCTGAAGCGCTTCCTCCTCATGTTCCCCACCCTCTTCGGGGTGGCGGTGGTGACCTTTTTCCTCATTCGCGTCATTCCGGGCGACGTGGTGGAGCTGCGCCTGGCCGGAGACCGCGGGTCGGTCTCGGACGACGTCCTCCGGCAAGAGCGGGCGCGCTTCGGCCTGGACCAGCCGGTGTGGAAGCAATTCGTGGTGTGGACGACCGGGGTCGCGCGGCTCGACTTCGGGACCTCGATGTGGACGGGCTCGCCGATCTGGGACGAGATCAAGCTGCGCTTCGCGCTGTCGCTGCAGGTGGCGGTGATGGCGACGGTGATCGCGGTCCTGCTGGCCCTGCCGCTCGGCGTGCTGGCCGCGCTGAAGCAGGACACGTGGGTGGACTACGCGGTGCGGATCTTCTCGATCGCGGGCCTGGCCGTGCCGTCGTTCTGGCTCGGCATCGTGTTCATCCTCGCGTTCTTGATCATCTTCCGGTGGCTCCCGCCGATGGTCTACACCCCGTTCTGGGTGAACCCGTGGCAGAATATCTTGCAGCTCATCTGGCCCGCCCTCGCGGTCGGCTACCGGTACTCGGCGGTGGCGACCCGGATGACCCGGTCGGCGATGCTCGAGGTGCTGCGCGAGGACTACGTCCGCACCGCCCGGGCCAAGGGTCTGGTCCAGCGCCTGATCCTGGTCCGCCACGCGCTCAAGAACGCGATGCTCCCCGTGGTCACCGTCATCGCGCTCGAGTTCGCCTTCCTGATCGGCGGCCTCGTGGTCACCGAGCAGGTCTTCAACCTCAACGGCATCGGGCTGCTCCTGGTCCAGGCGGTGTCCCACCGGGACTACACGCTGATCCAGGCCCTCGTGATGCTGGTGGCCGGGATCTTCATCGTGGTGAATTTCCTGATGGATGGCATGTACGCCTGGCTCGACCCGCGCATCCGCTACCGCTAGCACCATGGCCATCACCTCGCCGATCGACCAGGCAGCGACGCTCGAGACCGAGCCGTCGTCCAGCGCCCGCGGGTGGGCCGCGGTCCGGGACTTCGCACGCCGGCGCACCCTGGGCGCGATCGGGGCGGTGGTGGTGCTCGGGATGATCGTGGTCGGGGTCTTCGCCGGGCCGCTCGCGCCGTACGATCCGCTCGCGGTCGACTTCGGGGCCATGCTGGCCGCGCCCAGCACCGCGCACTGGCTGGGCACCGATGCCTTCGGGCGCGACGTGCTGTCCCGGCTGATCCACGGGTCGCGGACCGCGCTCCTGGTGGGCTTCGGCTCCGCGGTGGTCGGGGCGACCCTCGGCGCCGTCATCGGGGTGGGCAGCGCCTACTTCGGCGGGCGGCTCGACCTCCTGCTGCAGCGGTTCATGGACATCTTCCTGTCCTTCCCGCTGATCGTGCTGGCCCTGGCCCTGGTCGCGGTGCTCGGCAACAGCATCCCGAACGTGATCCTGGCCATCACGGTCCCGATGATCCCGCGTGCCGCGCTCGTGATCCGATCGTCCGCGCTGGCCATCCGCGAGATGCCCTACGTGGACGCGGCCCGGGCGGCCGGCTTCGGCCACGCCCGCATCATCCTGCGCCACATGCTGCCGAACGTGATCGCGCCCTACCTCATCATGCTGACCGCGTTCCTCAGCCAGGCGATCCTGCTGGAGTCCTCGCTGTCCTTCCTGGGGCTCGGCGTGCAGGAGCCCACCGCCGCGTGGGGCCTGATGCTGCGCGGCGCCGCGGTGGATTTCGCGGAGGCCGCGCCCTGGATGGCCCTCTTCCCGGGCCTCGCCATCAGCCTGGCCGTCTTCGCCTTCAACCTCTTCGGCGACTCCCTCCGGGACGCTCTCGACCCGAAGCTGCGCACGCTGTAGCGCCGGGTCAAACGCCTTGACACGTGTCGGCCAAGTTGATAGAAGTGTGAGGGTTTCGAGAGTTCCCCGGGTGACCGGTTAACAGGAGGCCGGAATGGCGTATATCATCGCTGAGCCCTGCATCAACGTGAAGGACAAGGCCTGCGTCGAGGTCTGCCCCGTGGATTGCATCTACGAGGGTGAGACCATGCTCTACATCCACCCGGATGAGTGCATCGACTGCGGAGCCTGCGAGCCGGTCTGCCCGGTGAAGGCGATCTTCGCGGAAGACGAGACTCCCGCCAACTGGAAGAACTTCATCGAGCTGAACAAGCAGTTCTTCAAGGACAACCCGGGCGTCAAGCCGGCCACCAAGGCGTAGTCGACCCCGGTCCACCCGGCAACGTCACCGGGAACCCGCCGAGCGGCGGGTTCCCGGTTTTTTTGTGGGTCTGCCCACGCGCGACGGCACGGTGCGGGCGGGAGCTGCACACGGGCCGGTGCACGTCGCGGCGCGAGTCCGGGGAATTCCGCCGTTCGCGCGCGCGTGCCGCGTGGCACGCGCCTTGCCCTGGTGCGTACGCATGACAACCGCGCTCATGCCCGCTCCCGAGCCCGCTCCCAGGCCGTCGCTCCCACGTTTGCCGAAGGGCCTGTCCAGCACCGCGGCGCCGCCCGCCGCGCCGGCCCGCCCGCTCCCCGGCTTTCACGGCGCCGTCTCCGACTTCAAGCGGCGGCTCCTCGAGGCCACGCTGACCCAGGCCGGCGGCAACCGCACGCGCGCGGCGCGGGCGCTGGGACTGCAGCGAACGTATCTGCTGCGCCTGATCCGCGAGTTCGAGATTCACGTCCCGCCGCCGCCGGTGCCGCCGCGCCGCGGTGAGGCGGCCGCCGCGGTCCTCCCGCAAACACGTTGACACGGAGGTCGCGGCCCGGTTGAAATGGGCTCCGTGACGGACGTGTGGATCGCCGGTGCGGGCATGACCCGCTTCGGACGGCGCGACGAGAATCTCCCCGACCTCATCGCCGAGGCCGCGCTCGCCGCCATGGCCGACGCGGGCATCGAGCGGCCCGAGGCGGTGGTGGTCGCGGCCATGAACCCGGAGGAGTTCACCGGGGAGGGCAACTACGGCTCGCTGATCGCCACGCGACTCGGCCTCTCCCACGCGCCCGCGCTGCGGGTGGAGACCGCGACGTCGTCCGGAGTGGCCGCGGTCTACACCGCCTACGCCGCGATCGCGGCCGGCTTCCACCGCTCGATCCTGGTCGTGGGCGGCGAGAAGATGACCCACCTGGCCACCCCGCGGGTGTCCGAGATCATCGGCCGCTCGATCGATCCCCACGAGAAGAGCTACGGCACCACCATGCCCGCGCTGGCCGGCCTGATCACGCGCGCGGCGATGCACCGCCGCGGCATGACGCTCCGCGAGATCTCGCAGGTGGCGGTCAAGAACCACGCCCACGGGGCCCGCAACCCGTACGCCCACTTCCGGGAGCCGGTGAAGCTCGAGGCGGTGATGGAGAGCCGCCTGGTGGCCGATCCCCTGCGCCTCTTTCACTGCTGCCCGATCTCGGACGGCGGCGCGGCCCTCCTGCTGACCGCCGAGCCCCGGGCGGTGCGGATCGCCGGGATCGGGCAGGGGGGCGACTCCATCGCGGTGCGCTACCGGAGCGATCTCACGTCGTTCAAGGCGACGCAGATGGCCGCGGCGGCGGCCTATCGCATGGCCGGCTTCGGCGCCGAGCGGGTCGAGGTGGCCGAGATCCACGACGCGTTCACGCCGTTCGAGCTGATCTCGCTCGAGGACACCGGGCTGGTGCCGCCCGGCAAGTCGGGCCGCGCGACCCTCGACGGCGAGACCGCGGTGGGCGGGCGGCTGCCCGTCAACCCCTCGGGCGGCCTCAAGGCGCGGGGACACCCGCTGGCCGCCACCGGCATCGCCCAGCTCGTCGAGCTCACCTGGCAGCTTCGCGGCAAGGCCGAGGGCCGCCAGGTCGCGGCCCGGGTCGGCCTGGCCCAGTCGATCGGCGGGCTCGCCACCAACAACTGGGTGACCCTCGTGGAGGCGCGCCGCTGATGCCGGACGTGCGCGCCTCCCGCTGCCCCCGCTGTCGCCGGCTCGTGGTGCCGCCGGCCAGCCTCTGCCCCGACCATCCGGTGAAGATGGAGGCGGCCACGCTGCCGCCGCTGGGCGAGGTGGTCTCGTTCACCACGCTGCACTCGCCGCCCGAGGGATTCCGGGCTCCGCTGCACCTGGCCCTGGTGGAGCTCGAGGGCGGCGCGCGGCTCTTCTGCCACGGCGCGGCCACCGACGGGGTCAAGATCGGCTCGCACGTCTCGGTGGAGGCGGTAGACTCGGTTTTCTACTTCTCGAACATGGGCTTCACCGACCGGGCGCGCCTCTTCTGGCGCCGCGCCGGCGCGCGCGGCGAGCGCATCGCCGCGATCGGCAAGAGCGTCGTGAAAGGCGCGTGGAACAGGAGACCCCGTGGCGAAGACTAGGACCCGCTCCCGCAAGGCGGCCCCGCGCCGTGTCTCGAAGCCCGCGTCGCCCCGCCGCGCCCGCCCGCCGCTCGCCGGGGTGCGCGTCGTCGATCTCACCCGCGTCCTGGCCGGGCCCTTCTGCGCGATGTCGCTCGGCGACATGGGCGCGGAGGTCATCAAGATCGAGGAGCCGGGCAAGGGCGACGACACGCGCGGCTGGCCGCCGTTCGTCCACGGCGAGGCCACCTACTTCCTCTCGGTCAACCGGAACAAGAAGAGCCTGACGCTCAACATGAAGGCCCCGGAAGGGCAGGAGATCCTGCGCCGGCTGCTCGCCTCCGCCGACGTGGTGCTGGAGAACTTCCGGCCCGGCACCATGGAGCGCCTGGGCTTCGGCTACGCCGCGCTCCGGAAGGCCAATCCCCGGCTCGTGTACTGCTCGATCTCGGGCTTCGGCGAGAGCGGCCCGGAGGCCCACCGGCCCGGCTACGACCTGATCGTGCAGGGCGAGTCCGGGGTCATGGACATCACCGGCTTCCCCGACGGCCCGCCGGTGAAGGTGGGCAACTCGATCGGCGATCTGGTGGCCGGCATGGCCGCCGCGCAGGGCATCACGCTCGCCCTGCTGAGCCGCGAGCAGACCGGCCGGGGGCAGAAGGTCGAGATCGGCATGCTCGACGTGATGGCCTCGCTGCTCACCTATCAGGCGGGGCTCTACTGGAACGCGGGCGGCCGTCCCGCGCGACGCGGCAACGAGCACCCGTCGATCGTGCCCTACGAGGTCTTCAAGGCGAAGGACGTCTACATCACCCTGGGCGTGGCCAACAACTCGCTCTGGGATCGGACCTGCCGCGCGCTCGAGCGTGACGATCTGATCAAGGACGCGCGCTTCGACACCGAGGCCAACCGCGTCGCCAACCGCAAGATCCTCGTGCCGCTGCTGAACGAGATCCTCGGCGCGCGGCCGGCCGACGAGTGGCTGGCCCGCCTGGACAAGGCGGGCGTGCCCGCGGGCCGCATCAAGAGCGTGGCCGAGGTCTGCGAGAGCGCGCACCTGCGCGCGCGCGGCATGATGGTGTCGCTGCCGCACCCCACGGCGGGGCCGATCACGGTGATGGGCGTGCCGGTGCGCCTGCACGACACGCCGGGCGCGGCCTCGGCTCCGCCCCCGCTGCTGGGCCAGCACACCGACGAGATCCTGACCCGGCTGCTGCGCATGCCCAAGGCGCGCGTCGACGAGCTGCGCGCCGCCGGCGTGGTGTAGGACGGGGCCGGGCTCGATGGGCCCGCTCGGGCTCGAGGTCGGGCAGAAGGCGCGGCGCACCCAGACCGTGACCGCGCACGAGGTCGAGCTCTACGCCCAGATCACCGGCGACCGCAACCCGCTCCACTTCGACGCCGACTTCGCCGCGCGCACGCGCTTCGGCCGGCTGGTGGCCCAGGGCGGCATCGCGGCCGGGATGCTGAACGCGCTGGTCGCGATGGACCTGCCGGGGGCGGGCACCGTGTTCATGAGCCAGTCCCTCAAGTACCTGGCCCCGACCTACCTGGGCGACACCGTGACCGCCGAGGTGGAGGTGCTCGCGCTCAAGCCCGACAAGCCGGTGTGCCAGCTGCGGGCGACGATCACGAACCAGGACGGGACGGTGCTGCTCGAGGGGGAGTGCTGGACCTACACCCTCCGCCCCTCCTGATCGGGCGCGGGCCGATCACCGCCGGCCGCCGACCAGCAGCCACACGCCGAGCGCGGCCAGGAACACCAGCACCGCGCGGTTGAACGTGCGCTGATCGAGCCGGTCCTGCACGCGGAGGCCGACCGCGAACCCGGCCAGCGCCACCACCGTGAGGGCCAGCGACATCCAGAGCAGCGGCCAGGGCAGGAGCCCGTACCACGTGACCGCGCCGAGCTGAACCAGCTTGTAGAAGAAGAACGTGAAGGCGATCGACGAGATGAAGTCGTGCTTGGAGAGGCCGATGCCGTGGAAGTAGAGGACGAGGGCGGTGGCGGGGGAGTTGGTCACGCCGCCGATGACCCCGGCCACGAAGCCGGCGGGCGGTGAGAGCCAGGGCTCCCAGCGCGGAGGGATCTTCGGGGCGAGGCCGGTGACGCTGAGGGTCACGAACATCAGGACGAAGAGCCCCAGGGTGAGGGTGGCCGCCCGCGGCGACAGCAGCGTCAGCACCCGCGTGCCGAGCACGATGCCGACCCCGCCCGAGAGCAGCAGGCCGCCGAACCGGCGCACGGTGGCCAGGGGGGCGCCGCGCCGTGCGAACTGGATGCCGTCCATCACGATGTTGGGGAGGATGAGGAGCACCACCGCGGTCTTCACGTCCACGACCAGGCTCAGCAGCGGAGTGGCGAGGGAGGGGAAGCCGAAGCCGATGGCGCCCTTGATGAACGCCGCCACCAGCACCACCGTCGCCATCACGGCCGAGATCACCGTCCGAGCATAACTTGACACTCGCCCGGCCGGGGCGGGATGATTGGCCTTCCATGGCCGTGACGGAAGGTTCGCGCCAGATCAAGATCTACGACACGACGCTCCGCGACGGCACCCAGGGCGAGGGCGTGGCCTTCTCGATGGAGGACAAGGTCCGCATCGCCCAGCGCCTCGACGCCCTCGGCGTCCACTACATCGAGGGCGGCTGGCCCGGCTCGAATCCGAAGGACCTGCGCTTCTTCAAGCGGGTGCAGGACGCGGTGTTCAAGTCGGCCAAGATCAGCGCGTTCGGGGCCACCCGGCGCCCGGGGGTGCGGCCGCAGGACGACGGGAATATCCAATCGCTGGTGGAGGCGGGCCCGCCGGTGGTGACGATCTTCGGCAAGGCGTGGGACTTCCACGTGACCTCGGCGCTCGGCACCACGCTCGAGGAGAACGTGGCCATGATCGCCGACTCGGTGGCGTATCTCCTCAAGCACTTCGAGGAGGTCATCTACGACGCCGAGCACTTCTTCGACGGATTCAAGCGCAACCCCGACTACGCGATGCGCACGCTGCTGGCCGCGGAGTCGGCGGGCGCCCACTGCCTCGTGCTCTGCGACACCAACGGGGGGAGCCTGCCGCACGAGGTCGCCGCGATCATCCAGACCGTCAAGCGCGCGGTGAAGGCGGAGACGCCGCTCGGCATCCACGTGCACAACGACACCGAGTGCGCGGTGGCGAGCTCGCTCGCCGCGGTGGGCGAGGGAATCGGGCACGTGCAGGGGACGATCAACGGCTACGGCGAGCGATGCGGTAACGCCAACCTGGTCTCGATCATCCCGAACCTCATGCTCAAGATGGGGCTCGACTGCATCCCGCGCGCGAACCTGCGGGAGCTGCGCGACGTCTCGCGCCTTGTCTCCGAGCTGGCCAATCGCAAGCCGTGGTCGGCCCAGCCCTACGTGGGCGACTCGGCGTTCGCCCACAAGGGCGGCATCCACGTCTCCGCGGTGCTCAAGCACCCCGAGACCTACGAGCACGTGGACCCGGACGCGGTGGGCAACCAGCGCCGGGTGCTGGTGTCGGAGCTGGCCGGGCAGTCGAACGTGCTCTGGAAGGCCAAGGAGTACGGCATCGACCTCGACAAGAACACGCCGGAGGCCCGGCGCATCCTCGAGATGCTCAAGCGG
>DATFAJ010000717.1:0-14164 GCA_035254745.1 Candidatus Methylomirabilota bacterium
GCGGGTGGGACCTGCTCGGCGTGGCGCCCGCGCTGGCCCAGAACCTCCTCAGCGCGGATCCGGTGCTCTACAACCACCGCGCCCAGTACCAGGCCTTCGTCCTGCCGTTCCTGGTGCTGGCCGCCGTCGCCGGCTACGCCCGCCTCGAGCGGCGGCGGCCGGGTCACTGGCCGGTGGCGGTGCTCGCGGTGGCCATGGTGGTGAGCCTCGCGCTCGACTCGCGCACCGTGAACAACCTCGCGGTCGCGCGCTTCTGGCCCACCCCGGCGCAGCGGGCCGCCTACCGGGTGCTGGGGCAGGTGCCTCCCGCGGCCGCGGTGTCCGCGCAGGACCCGTACGTGGCCCACCTGAGCCTGCGGCCGCGGGTCTTCGTCTTCCCGGTCGGTATCGACGAGAGCGACTACGTGCTCGTCGACCTCGCGAGCTATCCCTGGCGCAACCTGCCCAGAGTGACCCTCGCCCGTGACCACGCCACCGTCACGATCGTGTCCGACGGGTTGGAGCGCCGGTACTCGGTGGCCGCGGAGGCCGGCCCGCACCTCCTGCTGCGACGGCTCTGATCCCTCGCCCGATCAGGTCAGGGGAACGTAGTCGTACTCGCCCAGCCCCTGCAGCACCAGGAAGACCGCGGAGCCCTCGCCGCCGTTGGTGACGAGGTGCGGCCGGCCCGGCCGGACCGCGTACGTCTCGCCGGGCTCGAGCCGGACCTCCTCCTTCGGGTCGCGCAGGAACAGGCGGAGCCGGCCCTCCAGCACGTAGAACGTGTCCTGGATCCGGGTGTGGTAGTGCCACGGCACCTGCTGGCGCGGGCCGATCTGCAGCTCGCTGATCCGGAACCCCGGGCGCTCCGCGTGGCGGGCGCGACGCTCGACCTCGTAGAGATGGCTCGAGTCCTTGACTGCATCCATGGACGTCCTCCTCGCTCGCTCAGGCTCCCGCCGACGGGTTGCCGGTCAGGATGTGGGACGCGTGGTGGTGGATCATGCGCCACTCGCCCGCGCTCCGCTCGAAGATGTTCGTGGCCAGCACCGAGGTCACCGAGATCTTGCCGCGTGCCTCCGACAGGATGTTCTCGGTGCAGGTGACCCATCCGAACGTGCCCTCCACGTAGGCGTTGACGTCGGTGATGCTGAAGCGCATCTCCTCGCTGTTCTTGAAGATGGCCTCCCACGAGTCGCGGACCGCCTCCCACCCCGCGAGGAGCCCCCAGCCCGGGTGCACGCACCGCACGTGCTCGCCGTGGGCCCAGATCTCCTCCATCTGCCGGAGGTCGAGGGTCTCGAACACGCGGTAGAAGCGCGCGTTGGCCTCCTCGACCTCCGCGCGCTCCTCGTCCGGATTCATGGCGGGCATTCTAACTCAAGTACTTGCGGCGGTGGCTCCCGGAGGAGCCCTCTCCAGCCGGTCGGGACCCGGGCCGTCGCGCGACCCCGGGCGCATGGAGGCGGACCGCGGAAAATCCCCGCTGCCGTAAGCTGGGGGAGAGGGGAGATCGGCATGTGGGCTGGGGTCGTCTATGGCTCGCTCCTGGAACGTCACGCCGACCACATCCTGCTCGGCGGCGGAGCGAAGATCTTCCTCCCCGACGACGGGGTGCGGTGCGACTTCCGTGTCGGCACCTATCTCAAGGTCACGTACACCGAGATCGACGGAAGGAAGCTCGCCCGCGGCATCTCGCAATCCGATTCGTTCCGCGCGCTGAACACCGCTCCCTGACGCGGGCGGCCGGTGGCCAGACCCTCGCCGCTCGCCACAGTCGCCGCGCTCGGCTCCGCGCTCGCCCTCGCCGCCCCGGCCTCGGCCGGCGGCGCGTGGGTGTTGTGGGAAGAGTCGGGTGACCTGCAGACGTTCCAGCGCACCCCGAGTCCCCATCCCCGGTCCAGCCACGCGAGCCTCGAAGACTGTCTCGCCGCCCTCGACGCCCGGTGGCAGGCGGCACTGAGGACGACGGAAGGACCGAGCCACCACGGCTTCAATCGGCTCACCCCGAATTCGGCCATCACCATGACGCGGGATGAAGACACGAACACGACCTCTGTCATCACCTACACGTGTCTTCCGGACTCCATCCGCCCGCCCGAGCCGAAGGGGAAGTGAGGCGCGCCGACGATCAGCTCGTCGCCTTGGCGCACGACCGGGAGCGGCTCGAGCCGCTTGCCCGGGCACGGGCCCTCCACGCAGATCCCGGTGTCCGGAGCGAAGACCGCGCCGTGGGTGGCGCAGATCAGGTAGCGGCCGTCCTCGGTGAAGAACTCGTTGGGCCACGCGTCGAGCGGGGTGCCCGCGTGGGGGCAACGGTTGACGTAGGCGTGGTGCCCACCGTGGTGGTTGACGAGGAGCCCGCGCACGAGGCGCCCGTGCACCCGGAGCTCGAACGCGGCGGTCTGGCCCGGGGCGAGTGCGTCCGCGGGGCACCGCCACGTGGTCTGGCTCTCGGTCGGCTCCACTGAGAGGTTCTACCAGATCGATCCCGCCGCGGCAAACGCAGGCGTCGCCCGCGGCCGGGCCGACGCGAGCGGCGTGGTAGGATGAGCGGGCCATGCCGGCCTCGCTCCTCGCCGTGGAAGCTCACGACCTCGCCAAGACGTTCCGCAGCGGATGGCTCCGCCGGCGGGAGACCGTCGCCCTGCGCGGGGCGAGCCTGCGGGTGGAGCGCGGCGCCATCTTCGGGCTACTCGGGCCCAACGGGGCGGGCAAGACCACGCTGCTCTCCATCCTCGCCACCCTGCTGCTGCCCGACAGCGGCTCGGCCACCATCCTGGGCCACGACGTGGTGCGCGAGGCCCACGCGATCCGGCGCCGGCTCAACATGGCGAGCGGTAACGCGTCCTTCGTGTGGGGCCTGCGCCCGGCCGAGGTGCTCGCCTTCTACGGCCGTCTCTACGGGCTGCACGGCCGCGGCCTGCGGGCCCGCGTGGACGAGCTGCTCGAGCGCTTCGAGCTCACCCCGCACCTCAAGACCGAGTACAACGAGCTCTCCACCGGCCTCAAGCAGCGGCTGGCCCTGGCCAAGGCCCTGCTCAACCGGCCGGAGGTGCTCTTCCTCGACGAGCCCACCCTGGGCCTCGATCCCGACGTCTCGATCCGCATCCGGGGCCAGATCGCCGACCTGCGGCGCCGGGAGGGCACCACGATCATCCTGACCACCCACTACATGCGGGAGGCCGAGGAGCTCTGCGACCGGATCGCGTTCATCAAGGGCGGGCGCATCCTCGCCGAGGGCTCCTCGGACGAGCTCAAGCGCCAGATCCGCATCGGGGACGTGATCGCGCTGCGCCTGGACCCGGCCGCGCCGACCGGCCTCGCCGAGCTGGCCGGCGTCCTCCACGCCCAGGCGCGGGCCGACCGCATCGAGTGCACGGTGGACTCGGCCGAGAAGCGCCTGCCGGACATCCTCCGCTGGCTCGTGGAGCAGAACGTGCTGGTGCGCGACTGTCAGGTCCGCGAGCCGGATCTCGAGGAGGTCTTCGTTGAGCTGGCGCGCTGAGTCGCTCGCGGCCGGGGCCGGCATGGCCGAGGGCTGGGCGGGGGAGTGGGTACGCCTCACCGCCTTCGCCTACCGGAACCTGATCATGGCCCGCCGCAACGTGTTCTTCGTCTTCGAGCTCACCTTCTGGCCCGGCGTCGCCATGCTCTCGCACGGCCTGCTCACCCGCTTCCTCGACCTCACCCCGCAGATGACCGCGTTCATCCTGGTCGGCACCGTCGCCCTGTCGGCGGTCCAGGTCTGCCAGCTCGACGTGGCCTACGCGGTGCTGTTCGACATCTGGTCCAAGTCGATGAAGCACCAGTTCCTCACCCCGGTGCGCATCCGCCACCTCGCGCTGGGCTCCTGGCTCGTCGGGGTGGGACGGGGCGTGGTGGTATGGGCCCTCATGGCGCTCATCGGCGGCCGTGCCTTCGGCTTCGACTTCCTCGGGGCGGGGATCACGCGGGTCGCGCTCTTCCTGCTCGGCTGCTTCCTGACCGCGCTGGTCATCGGGCTCCTGGTCTGCGCTCTCGTCCTCCTGTGGGGCACGCGGGCCGAGACCTCGGCGTGGGCGGCGGTGAACTTCTTCGTGATGCTGTCGGGGATCTACTACCCGATCGGGGTGCTGCCGGGCTGGGTGCAGACGATCTCGGCCGGCATCCCGCTGACCTACTTCCTCGATGGGATCCGGGCCGGGTACGGCTTCCCGGCCCGGTTCGCCCATCCCTTCGCCACCGGCTTCGCGCTCTCGCTGCTCTACGCGGTGCTGGCCCACTGGGCGCTCGCCGCCGCGGTCACGCGCTCGCGCCGCACCGGCCTGCTCCTCAAGCTCTCGGAGTAGCCGGTGCCCGACGCCGCGCTCGGCTCGGCCATGCTGCTGGGCCTGCTCTTCGGCATCCAGCACGCGACCGACCCGGATCACGTGGTGGCGGTCGCCACCATCGTCGCGCGCACCCGACGGTTCGGCGCGGGCGCGCTGGTGGGCGCGTTCTGGGGCGTGGGCCACACCGTGACCGTCACCGCGGTGGGCGTCGCCATCGCGGTCTTCCACGTGGCGTTCACCCCGCGTGTGGCCCTGTCCCTCGAGCTGCTGGTGGCGCTCATGCTGGTCGGCCTCGGCGTCGCCCGCATCCTGTGGGTGCTCCGCGGCTCCGACCCGGTGCCGGTGACCCACCTCGGCGAGCCCCACGCCCACGCGGACGGCCCCGCGCTCCACAATCACCCCCACGCCCACGCCGGCGCGGTGCACCGGCACCCGCACGCGCATCCGCCGGCCCGCCTGCTGCGCGCGCTCCAGGCGGTCGGGCCGGCCCAGGCGCTGCGCTCGGCCCTCGTGGGCCTGGTGCACGGCCTCGCGGGCAGCGCCGCGGTCGCGCTGCTCGTGCTGTCGACGATCCGCGGCACCGGGGCCGCGATCGCCTACCTGCTCGTGTTCGGGGTCGGCACCATCCTGGGCATGACCGCGATCACCGGCCTGCTGTCGCTTCCGTTCACGCTCCGCGCTCCCCGCCTCGATCGCGCGCGCAGAGGGCTGGCCCTGGCCACCGGCGCGCTCTCGCTCGCCTTCGGGCTCTACCTCGTGTTCCAGATCGGGGTGGTGGACGGGCTGCTGCTGGGCGGGAACGTGCTCGGGAGACCCTAGAACCCCACGCCGCGGGCCATGAGACTGGCCACGAAGACCATCACCACCACGATCGCGAGCTCGACGTGGTTGAGCGTGTACAGCACGCGGGCCGTGCTGGTGTCGATGGCCTCGCCGCGGCCGAGCCGGACCCGCCACCCGATGAACGTGGTCATCGGCCGGATCTCGAGCAGGAGCACCACGAGGAACAGCGCCATCTTGGTCCAGAAGAGCGGGGAGCGCAGGTAGAAGTCGGCGCCCTTCTCGAGGCCCCCGAAGGCGCGGAGGAGCCCGGTGACGATCCAGAGCACCGCCGCGATGCCCCAGACGTTGTCGGCGGCCAGCAGCCGCCGGAGACCGGCGGCGTCGAGCGGGCCCTTGAGCGCCCGTCCGCGCAGGAAGACCGCGGGCAGGCCGAGCGCCAGGGCGAGCAGGTGCAGGGACGAGACGATCGCGGAAAGCATGGATGAAGCCTAGCACGCTGGGCGCGCTGCTCGCGGCGCTGCTGGGGGCGGCGGGCTGCGCGCCGTACCCGGCCTCGGACGTGCCGTTCCTGGTGACCCCGCCCGAGATCGTGGAGCAGATGCTCCGTCTCGCCAGGGTGGCACCGACCGACATCGTTTACGACCTGGGCTCGGGCGACGCGCGCCTCGTGATCGCGGCGGTGCAGGACTTCGGGGCCCGCGCCGCGATCGGGATCGGATCGTCTCGTTCGACTTCGACATGGGGGACTGGGAGCCGCAGGCGATGGTCCGGGCCGACGCCAACGGCCGCGCCGCGCCGGTCTACCTCTGGGTGGTGCCGGAGCGCTGAGACCCGCGGCTAGCGGGCGAGGAACTTCCGCACCGTGCCCGCGATCCCGTCGGCGTCGAGGCCGTGCTTGGCGTAGAGGCCCTTCGCGTCTCCGGACTCGCCGAAGGTCGTGACCCCGATGCGCTTGAGCGGCGTCGGCATGACCTCGGAGAGCAGCTCGGCCACCGCGCTCCCGAGACCGCCGTGGATGCTGTGGTCCTCGACCGTGACCACGTGGCCGGTCCGCCCGGCCGAGCGCAGGATGGTCTCCTCGTCGAGCGGCTTGATGGTGGCCACGTTGACGATCTCGGCCTGGATGCCCTCGGCCGCGAGCTTGCGCGCGGCCTCGAGCGCGAACCAGACCGGGCCGCCGGTGGCCAGCACGGTGACGTCGTGGCCGGCACGCAGCACGTCGGCCTTGCCGAACCGGAAGCGGTACGCCGCGTCGTGCACCGGCTCGAGGTTCTGGCGGGTGAGACGGAGATAGATCGGCCCGGGGTGCTCGATCGCGTGGGCCACCGCCTGCCGCGTCTCGATCTCGTCGGCCGGCTGCACGATCGGGATGTTCGGCAGGGAGCGGAGGCAGGCCACGTCCTCCAGGCCCATCTGGGTGTAGCCGTCCTCGCCGATCGCCACCCCCACGTGGGTGCCGACCAGCTTGACCGGCGCGTCGGTGTAGGCCACCGACACCCGGATCGTCTCGAAGCGCCCTACCAGGAAGCAGGCGAACGAGCAGGCGAAGGGTACGTGGCCGGTCAGGGCGAGGCCGGCCGCGACCCCGATCATGCCCGACTCCGCGATGCCCAGGTCGAACGCCCGGTCCGGATACTTCTTGGCGAAGGCACCGGTCATGGTGGACTTCGAGAGGTCGGCGTCGAGGGTGACGATCCGCTCGTCCTTGGCGCCCAGCTCGAGCAGCGCCTCTCCGAACGCGGCGCGCGAGGCCTTGCCCGCCATCACTTCTTCCCCAGCGCGGAGAGCTCGGCGATGACCGGCGCGGCCCACGCCGGCACCGGCTCGCCCACGATCTCCCGGATGGCGCGCACCGCCTCCTCCGGCTTCGGGGCCTTGCCGTGCCACTCCGGATCGTTCTCCATGAACGACACGCCCTTGCCCTTGACGGTGTGGGCCACGATGAACGTGGGGGCCCCCTTGGTGGCCTCGGCCTGGTCGAGGGCCTTGTCGACCTGCGCGATGTCGTGGCCGTTGACCTCGAGCACCGGCCAGCCGAAGGCCTTGAGCTTGTCGGTGACCGGCTCGAGGTCGAGGATCTTCTTCACGAAGCCGTCGAGCTGGATGCCGTTGTAGTCGAGGATCACGCACAGGTTGTCGAGGTGGTGGGCCGGGGCGCCCAGCTTCGGCGCCGACATCAGGCTCTCCCACACCTGGCCCTCCTGGGTCTCGCCGTCGCCCAGCACGCAGTACACGCGCGCGGCCTTGCCCGCGAGCTTGAGCCCGAGCGCCATGCCCACCGCGACCGAGATGCCCTGGCCGAGCGAGCCGGTCGCGGCCTCGATGCCGGGCAGCGCCACCCGGTCGGGGTGACCCTGGAGCGGGCTGCCGAGCTTGCGCAGGGTGAGGACCCGGTCCATCGGGAAGAACCCGGCCTTCGCCATGCAGAAGTACTGGGCGGGGACGCAGTGGCCCTTCGAGAGGATGAACCGATCGCGATCCTCCCACTGCGGCCGGGCCGGATCGAGGCGCAGGCGGTTGAAGTAGAGGTCGGTGAGGATGTCGATCACGGAGAGGGAGCCCCCGGGATGCCCGGAGCCGGCGTGGGTCAGCATCCGGAGGATCTGCACCCGTCCTTCGCGCGCGATGGTCTCGAGCTTCGCCACGTCCGGGTTCGCCATCAGCCGAGTCCCTCCATGAATCCTGCGATCGCGTCCACGTGCACGCCCGTGACCGCGATCGCCGGCGCGTACACCACCTCGTCCGCTCCCCACACGAGCGTGCCCTTCGCGTCCTTCGTCGTGCCGACGACCGCGCCGAGCAGCCGGGTGAGGTTGTCGTTGATCCGGAGCGTGTTCGCCTTGAGCGGCGCCGCGATCCGACCGTCGCGGATGATAAAGGAGTCACCCACCACCGTACAAGTGAAGTCTCCCGCCCGCAACCCGTTGATCGGGTACGTGTACCAGATGCGCCCGACGTAGAGCCCGTCGCGCACGCGCGCGAGCAATCCCTCGAGCGAGAGCGGATCGCGGCCCTCGAGCACCACGTTGGTGGCCGACGTGCCGGGCGTGGTCTCGAAGGAGCGGCCCGAGCCGTCGTAGCGGAAGCCGTTGCGCGGAGCGAGCGCGGCGGCCGCCGACGCGGGATCCACTCCGAGCTTGCCCCGTCCTTCCGGATCGTGGAGCAGCCGCTGGGTGTCGTACCAGTGGCTCAGCAGCCCGACGAGCACGCCGTCCTTGATCAGGTCGGTCCGTCCGGTGGGCAGGCCCTCGCAGGTGATGCCCCGGGAGCCCGCGAGGCCCGGCATGGCCCCGTGGTCGTAGAGGCTGAGCCCGGCCGCGGCGACCGAGCGGCCGAGGCGCCCCAGGAACGGGGTGCTCGAGGCGAAGAAGGAGCCCGCCTGGCACGACGGCACGATCAGGTTGTTGCAGAGGTCCGCCACCGGCTGGGGCCCGAAGACCACGGTGTAGTCGCCCGACTCCACCCGGACGCCGTCGATCGCGGCCACCGCGTTGCCCGCCGCCTCGCTCCCCGCCTCGTCGGTGAAGTGCTCGAGGCGCGTGCACACGCTCCACCCCGAGCCCTTGGCGTCGCGCGCCTCGACCATCGCGGTGGCGGAGGCCGACATGAAGGTGGCGTCGTCGGTCTGGGGCTCCGGCATCGCGGTGGAGACGATCGCGATGCGCTCCTGCAGGATCGTGACGTCACCGCCCAGGATGAGGCCGAGGCCCTTGAGTCCGGCCTCGTCCGGCACGAGGTCCGCGAGCCGCGAGGAGGTCATGAACGCGCGCAGGCCGCCCGCGACTACCTTCCACCCCGCCTCGACGAGGTCGGCGTCGGAGACGTCCATGAGCCGCGGGTCGTGATAGGCGACCAGGGCCCGCCGCTCCCCGGTGGGCCGCGGCAGCGACCGGAACGCGGGGTCGTGGACCGCGGCCTGGCGGGCCTTGACGAGCGCGCGCCGGGCGCCGTCGGGCGTGAGATCGCTCGGCTCCGACCCGAAGCCCACCAGGGGCCGGCCGTCGGGCCCGTCGAAGACCGCGTGCACGCCGAGCCCGGTCATCTCGGTGGACTTCGGCTCCTCGACCCCGTTGCAGGCGATGTGCGAGGTGTAGTTGAGCCGGGTCAGGAGCGCGCGGTTCAGCGCCGCGAAGACCTCCACCTCGCGCACCCCGGGCTCGACGGCGAGGCGTGCGAGGGCCTCCCCGACCACGCGCCGGAGATCCACGCGATCAGGCCCCGCCGGTGAGGACGGCGCGGCTGCGCAGGGTGGGCCCGCCGTTGCCGAGCTTGCGGGTCTGCATCGGCTGGCCCTTGCCGCAGTTCGGGATCGGGTAGAGCCGGAAGTCGCGGCCGACGCCGTCGACGTGCATCAGGTAGTCGCGGCTGTCTGCCATGATGCCGCCGTCGCGGAAGAGCCGTCCGATCTCGCCCCGCCGGATCTCGTAGACCTTGCGCGCGGAGATCCGGAAGTTCTCGCGGCTCTCCGCGATGGACGGGGTGCGGTGACCGACCAGATAGTAGCCGTGGTCGATTTCCCGGATCAGCTCCTCCGGATCGCGCTCGCCGCCCGCGAACACGGTGGTCGACATGCGGACCAGCGGGACCAGCTGGGCGTCGGTGGCCTTCCAGTGTCCGTTGGGGTCGCCCCCGAAGACCGCCGCGGTCTGCCGGCTGTTCATGAAGCCGGTGAAGATCCCGCGGTCGATGTGGACCACGCGGCGCGCCGGAGTGCCCTCGTGGTCGTAGGCGTAGTGCCCGTAGCCGGGCAGGGAGGGATCCGAGAACGCGGTGACCAGGGGCGAGGCGATCCGCCGCCCGAGCTGGGTGTCGTCGAGTCCGCGCAGCAGCCACGAGCGCCCCGCGTACGCGGTCTCCATCTTGAGCCCGCGGTCGAGCTCGACCGGGTGGCCGACGATCTCGTGCGACAGGAGCGTGTTGTAGTGCGGGTCGGTGACCACCGTGACCAGGCCGTCGGGCGGCGCGAGGGCGGGCGCCCGGCACACGTCGGCCGCGTCGCGGGCGAGGGCGAGGGCGAACTCGGGGAAGGGAGGAAACTCGATCGGCGGCTCGGCGACGCCGCGGGTCAGGATCTCCCAGCCGCGCTGGTGCCCGAGCACGTCGTAGATCTCCTGGCTGTTGTCGGGCCCGGTGGCCACCACGTAGCTCATGCCCTGGGTGAGCGCGAACGACTGGTCGATGAGCGCGCCCTCCGAGGAGGCGAAGAGCTCCCGGCTCAGCTGGGTCAGGGTGGAGGTGTAGTTGTAGGAGACGGCGGGGTCGAGGGCGGCCGTCCGCCGCGAGACGTCCGTGGTGAGGCGCACCATGTCGTCGAGGGCCACCGAGCGGGGATCCACCTCGAAGACCGCGGGCACGATCTCCTGCCGCACCGCGATCGGATGCAGGCGCGTGTCCTCGAGCGCGTCGCCGAGCGCGCCGAACTTGCCCTTCACCTGGGCCTTCATCTCCGCGTTGGCCATCGCCCGGCGGTACGCGGCCTCGAGCCCCTCCCGGAGCACCCGCGCCAGGTTGACGAGGTCGGCCGCCCCCAGCCCGCGGCCGAAGTAGCCGGGCGCGCTCATGCGGGAGCCGGCCAGGACCCGGATGCCGAACGCGAAGGCGTAGTCGTCGCCCGAGGCCTTGGCCTCCCCGTTTTCGGCCCCCGCGAACTTGCCCTCGCTGACCTCGACGCGCACGTCGGCGTAGCGGAGGTCGGCGAGGGAGCGGGCGTGGGTGGTGACGAGCTCGCGGACCATCGGGGTGATGGTCTCGATCAGCCGCGTCTCGATGCCGTGGGGCATCGCTCAGACCACCGCGAAGGGCTCGACCGACACCGTGTCGCCGGCCGCCACGTCCCCGCGCTCCTCCTCGATCACCACGAAGCAGTTGGCCAGCGTCATCGAGGTGAGGATGCCCGAGCCCTGGGGCCCGGTGGTGCGCACCTCCCACCGCGCGCCCGAGTAGGCGAGGATGCCGCGCTTGAACTCCCGGCGCCCGGGCTTCTTGCTCATCGGCTCCATCGCGACCGCGTGGAACCGCGGCGGGAACAGCTGCCGGCGCCCGGCGAGCTTCCACAGCGCCGGACGCACGAAGAGGTGGAAGGTCAGCATCGACGCCACCGGATTGCCCGGCAGGCCGAAGAACAGCGCCGGCCCGATGCGGCCCACCGCGAGCGGGCGCCCGGGCTGCATCGCCACCTGCCAGAACTCGATGCCGCCCGCGTCCTGCAGCACCGCCTTGACCAGATCGTGGTCGCCCACCGAGACTCCGCCCGACGTGAGCACGACGTCGGCGGTGGCGGCGGCGGCGCGCAGGCGCGCGTGCAGCACCTCGTAGAGGTCCGGCACGATGCCGTGGTCGGTCGGCTCCCCGCCCGCGGCCTCGACCAGCCCGCAGAGGGAGAACCGGTTCGAGTCGAAGATCTGGCCCGGCTTCCGCTCGTGGCCCGGCTCGGTCACCTCGTCGCCGGTGGAGAGGATCGCGACCCGTGGCTTCTGCCGGACCAGGAGCTGGGGCAGCCCGAGCGAGGCCGCCACCCCGAGCTCCTGCGGCCGGAGCGCCACCCCCGCGGGCAGGACCACCGTGCCCGCGCGCACGTCCTCGCCGCGGTGACGCACGTTGACTCCGCCCGGGCCGGCGGGGATCCGCACCCGGCGACCCGTGCGCTCCACGATCTCCTGCGGGTAGACGGTGTCCGCCCCCGCCGGGATCGGCGCGCCGGTCATGATGCGCAGCGCCTCGCCGGGAGCGAGCGTCGCCTCGAACACCGACCCGGCGGCCAGATCGGCCACCACGGTGAGCTCGCGGGTGCCGGAGGCCGGGATGTCGGCGGAGCGCACCGCGTAGCCGTCGACCGCCGAGTTGGCGGTGGGCGGCACGTCCAGCGTGGCGCGCACCTCCTCGGCGAGCACGCGGCCGAGCCCGGCCACGACCGGAATCACCTCGGGCGGCGCGACGCGCGCCACCAGCGCGAGGACGTGGGCCTGCGCGTCCGCGACCGAAATCATGCGCGCATTATACTCCGCGCCCCGGCCGAGCCCGGCGCGACCGTGCTACGATACGCGCCGAGCGCGCGCGTCGAACCCGCCGTCTGCGAGGAGTCCCCACATGACCGCCAGCCGCTGCCCGATGTGCCGCACCGCCCACACGCGCCTCGGATCGGTCCGTCCCCTCCGCGCGCTCCGCGCCGCGCCGGGCCGCCTCGCCCGCGCGCTCGGTCGCGTGCCGCGCCGGCTCGTCGCCCGGCGCCCGGGGCGCGGGGAGTGGGCGGTCGCCGAGGTGATGAGCCACCTGGCCGACGCGGAGATCGCGCTCGCCTTCCGCATCCGCAAGATCGCGGCCGAGCCGCGCTCGGTGCTGGTCGCGTGGGATCAAGACCGCTGGGCCGAGGGTGGCCGCTACCGGCGCACTCCGCCGCGGGAGGCGCTGGCCACCTACACCGCCCTGCGACGGTCCAACCTCGCCTACGTGGGCCGGCTCGGCGGGGCCGCACGGCGCCGGCACGGGCGCCATCCGGAGTACGGCCGGCTCACCATGACGCAGCTCCTGGACCACTGGGCGGAGCACGACCTGATTCACCTCGAGCAGATCCAGGCCGCCCACCGCCGCCTCGCCGCGAGAGTGTGACGCTGCCCTTGCCCCTGCGCGATCGCCTGGCCGATCTCGTCCTCGACGCCTTCCACGACGGCGACGCGCGCCGGGGCCTGGAGGCGCTCGCCGCGGTGTGCGCGGATCCGCGCGCGCTGGGCGCGACCGCGCCACCCGCCGCGTTCCCGGCCGAGCTCTTCGAGCGCGGGCCCGAGGGCTGGCGGATCAAGTCGGACTACCGGGAGCACGCGGCGCCCTTCGGGGAGCGGGCGAGCCGCGCCGCCCGCGCGCTCGCGGACCGACCGCTGGCCCCGGGCGATCCGCCCCTCGAGACCGTCCTCGACCAGGCCGCCGCCCTCTTCGCCGCCGGCCTCTACTTCGAGGTCCACGAGATCCTCGAGCCGCGCTGGATGCGCGCGGAGGGCGCGACGCGGGAGGCGCTCCAGGGTCTCATCCAGGTCGCGGTGGGCTATCAGCACCTGGCCAACGGCAACCTCGGCGGCGCCCGGGCCCTGCTGCACGACGGCGCGGCCAAGCTGCTGGGGCAGCGCCTGGCCGGGCGCGATCTCGACGCGTTCGCGCGCGGGGTGGCCGTGCACGCGCGCGAGCTGGCCGCGGGCGACGAGGAGACCGCACGCCGCTTCGACTGGCGCCGCGTGCCGCCCTTTCCCGCCGAGGCCTGATGCCGGGCGCGCGGGTCCATTTGGTCGCCGACGCCTCGGAGGTGGCGCGTCGGCGCAAGCTCCTGCCGCCGGGCCGCCTCCTCGAGGCCTGGCCGGACCTCTACGTGTCCGGCCAGGCGTGGATCGGCGACGACGCGCGCGCGCTGCTCGATGGGGCGGGGAGCCCGATGCCGGTGGCGCTCTCGATCGACGCCGCCGCGGTGCCCATCTACTACGGCCCACGCCTTCAGGATACGGAGTCGCTGCCGCTCGAGGCGTCGCTGCGGGCGCGGGTGCTGTCGGCCCACGGCATCGCGGCGGCGTGGATCACCTACGACCAGTTCGGGCAGCGCACGGTCTACGAGCCGACCGGCCCCGCCGACCCCATCTTCTACCTGCGGCGCCCGGCGGGCAGCGCGGCGCACATCTGGCGGCTCTTCCGCACGCGCGCCGAGGCGCGCGTCTACATGGCGGAGTACTACGGCCGCGACTCCGAGGGCCGCGACTGGGCCGACACGCTGACCGCGGACACGTTCGAGGACCTGCTGGCGCGCCACGCCCAGCCGGGCTGAGCGACCACGAGAGGAGCGACATCATGGACCTGGGACTGCGAGGCAAGACCGCGCTCGTGACCGGCGGGAGCAAGGGCATCGGACGCGCGGTGGCGCGCACGCTCGCCGCGGAGGGCGCGCGTGTGGTGATCTGCTCGCGTGACGCGGGCGCGCTCAAGGACGCGGCCGCCGACATCGAGCGTGCCACCGGCGGGCAGGTGGACGGAGTCGCCGGCGACCTGAGCCAGCACGCCGAGGTGCGGCGCGTGGCCGCCGAGGCCCTCGCGCGCCTGGGTCGGCTCGACATCCT
>DATFAJ010000718.1:0-3124 GCA_035254745.1 Candidatus Methylomirabilota bacterium
CCGCGCAGGCCCATCTTCGCGACCCGGTGGATCTCCCGCACCGCCGCGCCGATGTCGCCGTAGGGCAGGCACGCCAGGCCCACGTGCCGCTCCGGATAGTGGCGGCAGAAGTCGACGAGCCAGTCGTTGTAGATGCGGAACATCTCCGCGGCCGCCTCGTGATCGCCGAGCCGCGTGGCCGCGCCGAGGATCCCGAAGATGACCTCGGCCTGCACGCCGTCGCGCTCCATGTCCGCCACCCGCAGATGAGGATCCGTTGGTCGGGAGATTCCCTTCCGGCCGTCATCGTAGAGGCCGGTAGCCGCCATGACGTCCGCCCGGTAGTGGACGCCCGGAACGTACTTCTGCCCGGAGGGTCCGACGCCTCCCCAGAGACCGAACGAGGCGCCGTTGCGCGACGTCCATCGCGGGCCGTCGGGGCCGTCGGTCACGTAGGGCATCCGATCGCGCAGCGCCGCCGAGGCGTTGGCCGTGAACAGCTCCGGCGGCATCCACGGCATGTCGATGTGGCAGTCGGCCGAGATTCGCGTGTAGTCCATTGAGCGTCCCCTCCCGAGCGGCATGATAAGCCATCCGGAGCCCGGACGCCCGGCAGTGCTATCGTAGGCCCCCGGAGAGGGTGGCCGCGGTGGGAGGGTCCCTATACAAGGAGGTATGGTCATGGCGATGAAGACGATCGTCGCGCTGCCGGGGGAAGGGATCGGTCCCGAGGTCGTGGACGCCACGTGCGACCTGCTCATGGGCACCGGGCTGCCGCTCAAGATCCTCACCCCGCCGCAGGGCGCGCCCCTGCCGGAGGAGACCAAGCGCGCGGCCCGCGAGGCCGACGGGGTGCTCTTCGGGGCGGCCGGCCCGTCCACCTCGCCGGTGGTCTCCTGGCTGCGCTGGGAGATGGCGGCCTGGGCCGGGGTGCGCCCGATCCGCTTCTTCCCCGGGATGCGCTCGCCGCTCGGCGATCCGGACGGCATCGACTACGTCATCCTGCGCGAGAACAGCGAGGGCCTCTACCCCGGCCGCGAGGGCGACCTGGCCGACCTGGTGCGCCTGATGCCGACGCTCAGCGACCGCACCGGCCGCACCGTGAAGGAGTTCGGCACCGAGGGCCGCTTCGCGGTCAAGATCGTCACGCCCCGCGGGGCCGAGCGCATCGCGCGCTTCGCCTGCGACCTGGCCCGCAAGCGGCAGGCGCGCGGCAAGCCCGGCAAGGTGACGTGCGTGACCAAGTCGAACGTGCTCCCCCGCACCGACGGCCTCTACGACGAGATCGTCGGCCGCGTCGTGCGGGAGGCGGGCCTCGCGTTCGAGCACTTCCACGTCGACGACGCGGCTCGGCGCCTGGTGCGCTTCCCCAAGGCGATGGACGTGGTGCTCTGCATGAACCTCTACGGCGACATCCTGTCGGACCTGGGCGCGGAGACCGCGGGCGGCCTCGGGCTGGCCCCGTCCGCCAACTTCGGCGACGGCGGGTGGGCCTACTTCGAGTCGGTGCACGGCTCGGCGCCCGACATCGCGGGCAAGGGCATCGCGAACCCGACCGCGACCATCCTCTCCGCCGCCCTCATGCTCGAGCACATGGGCCTGGGCGCGGAGGCCCAGCGGCTCGAGGCGGCGGTCGGCCGCGTCTACCGCGACGGCAAGGTGCTGACTCCGGACCAGGGCGGCAGCGCCCGCACGCGCGACATGGCGCAGGCGGTGCTGGCCGCGTATCGCTAGCGAGCGACCACCAATGAGCGACTGGGACGTCCTCGTGGTAGGCGCGGGCAATGCGGCCCTCGCGGCGGCGGTATCGGCCCGCGAGCAGGGCGCGCGTCGCGTCGTCGCCCTCGAGAAGGCGCCGCGCGCGCTGCGCGGCGGCAACACCCACTACAGCGGCGGCCTGCTGCGCATCGCGTTCGACCGGGCCGACGACCTGCGGCCGCTCGTGCCGGACGCGGAGCGGGAGGTGCCCGGCTTCTACGCGGGCGTCGAGCCCTATCCACACCGCCTCTTCATGGCCGACCTCCTGCGGGTCACCGACGGACGCACCGATCCCGAGCTGGCCGAGCTCTTGATCGGCCGCTCCTACGACACCGCCTGCTGGATGGCCCGGCAGGGCATCGAGATGGAGCCCGCGGTCTCGCTCTCCGCGGTGAAGGTGGGCGACACCTACAAGTGGTCGCCGGGGGCGGTGATCCGCGCCCGGCACGAGGGCGTGGGGCTCTCCGCGATGTGGTTCCGCATCGCCGAGCGCCAGGGCGTCGAGGTGCGCTACGACACCGCGGCGGAGCGCCTGCTGCAGGACCGGACCGGGCGCGTGGTCGGCGTCGCCGCCCGCGGGCCGAGCGGGCTCGAGGAGCTCACCGCCCGCGCGGTGGTGCTGGGCTGCGGCGGCTTCGAGGCCAACCCGGAGTGGCGGGCCCGCTACCTCGGGCGGCCGTGGGACCACGCCAAGGTGCGGGGCACGCGCTACAACACCGGCGACGGGCTGCGCATGGCGATGGAGGTGGGCGCCCTGCCCCATGGGCAGTGGACCGGCTGCCACTCCACCCCGATCGACGCCGACGCGCCCCCGCACGGCGATCGCAAGCTCACCGACAAGACCAACCGCCTCTCGTATCCCTACGGGGTGCTGGTCAACTCGCGCGGGCAGCGCTTCTTCGACGAGGGCGAGGACTTCCAGTTCTATACCTACGCCAAGCTGGGCGGGATCATCCTCAACGAGCCGGGCGGCATCGGCTGGCAGATCTTCGACTCCAAGGTCACCCACCTGCTCGAGGGGCGCTACCAGACCGGGACCCCGCAGGTGGCGGACACCCTCGAGGCCCTCGTCGAGAAGCTCCCGCTCGATCGCACGGCGTGCCGGCGTACGCTCGAGGCCTACAACGCCGCGGTGACGCCGGGCCGCTTCGATCCGACCGTGCGCGACGGCCTCGCCACCCGCGGGCTGACGCTTGCCAAGTCCAACTGGGCCCAGCGCCTCGACACCCCGCCCTTCGCGGCCTACCCGGTGACCGGCGGCATCACCTTCACGTTCGGCGGCGTGCGCGTCACCGACCGCGCGCAGGTCGTCAGCATGAGCTGGGCGGTCATCCCCGGGCTCTACGCCTGCGGGGAGATGGTGGGCGGGCTCTTCCACGGCAACTAT
>DATFAJ010000719.1:0-13811 GCA_035254745.1 Candidatus Methylomirabilota bacterium
CGACGCGTGGAAGCCGAGCTCCCGGGCGTGGTGCCAGGTCCGAGGAAACTCGGCGGCCACGGCCGCGATGTCGGGCACGTGGACCACGCGTTGCTCGAGCACGCTAAGGGCGGTGATGGTCTCGCGCGCGATCGGCAGGACCCGCCCCGTCGGGGAGGCGAGGGGTCCGTGATGGGCGACCAGCCGCAGGCCCTCGCCGTCCCGCCGCCAGATCTGGGCATCGGTGGCGCCGCAGTAGCGGGCCGCGCTTTCCACCACCGTGTCCAGCACCGGCTGGAGATCAGCGGGCGAGCTGCTGATCACGCGCAGGATCTCGGCGGTGGCGGTCTGCTGGGTGAGGCTGTCGGTGAGCTCCCGGTTGCGGGTCTCGAGCCGGTGAAGAGACGGGTATTCTCGATGGCGATCACCGCCTGGTCGGCGAAGGTCTGGAGCAGGGCGATCTGCTTGTCGGTGAACGGGCTCACGTCCGCGCGCCGGAGCTGGATGACCCCGATCGGGGTGCCCTCGCGGAGGAGGGGAACGCTCAGGGTCGTCCGGTGTCCGACGGTTCGGGCGAACTCGCTCCCTTCCGGGAACTCGTCGGTCGCGCTCTGCAGGTCGCGAACATGGACCGGGCGCCGGTCGAGGACGGTGCGGCCGCCCACGGTTCCTCTCACGATCGGCATCCGCAGCCCGATGGGCTGGGGCACCGGGCCGTGGTGGGCGTCCGCACGCAGCTCATCGCCGTCGATCCGGAACAGCGACGCGTCGTCGGCTCCGCAGAAGCGCGCCGCGCTCTCCACCACCGCGTCCAGGACCGGTCCAAGGTCGGTCGGGGAGCCGCTGATCACGCGGAGGATGTCGGCGGTCGCGGTCTGCTGCTCCAGCGCCTCCGTGACCTGGCGATGGGCCTCGGTCAGGGCCCGATTCTTCTCCTGCAGCTCGGTGAAGAGGCGGACGTTCTCGATCGCGATCACCGCCTGGTCGGCGAAGGTCTGGAGCAGGGCGATCTGCTTCTCGGTGAACGGCCTCATCTCGGCGCGCCGGAGCTGGATGACCCCGATCGGGGTGTCCTCCCGCACGAGCGGCACGCTCAGCGTGGTGCGGAAGCCGAAGGCCCGCGCGTTCGCGCTGGCCTCGGGAAACTCGTCGGTCTCCGCCTGGAGATCCGCGACGTGGATGGTCCGCCGCTCGAGGACGGTGCGGCCACCGACCGAGCCGCGCGCGACGGGGAGGTGGAAGTCGGGCGGCTGGTGCACCGGGCCGTGGTGCGCGTCGCCGCGCAGTCGGTCGCCCTCGAGCCGGAACAGCGAAACGTCGTCGGCGCCGCAGAAGCGGGCCGCGCTCTCGACCACCGCGTCCAGGACCGGCTGCAGATCGGTCGGGGAGGCGCTGATCACGTTCAGGATGTTGGCGGTGGCGGTCTGCTGTTCGAGCGCCTCGCTCAGGGCCTGGTTGCGGACCTGCAGCTCCGTGTACAGGCGCACGTTCTCGATCGCGATGACCGCCTGGGCCGCGAACGCCTTGAGCAGGGCGAGCTGACGGTCGGAGAACGGCCGCGGCTCCATCCGCCGGATCAGGATCACCCCGATCGGGACCCCGTCGCGGAGCAGGGGCTCGACGAGCACGGTGCGCCGGCCCATGCGCCAGGCGACGCTGTCGGGGAACTCGTGGACGGCCGCGCCGTCGACATTGCACACGTGGATGGTCTGCCGATCAATCACCGCCCGGCCGGCCATCGAGCCGCGGGTCACGGGCCCCGTGCGGGCCGGCCCAAGAGGGCCGTGGGACGCGGCCAGGTGGAAGGTGGTCCCGTCGAACCGGAAGATCTGGGCGTCGCTCGCCTCGCAGAGGCGGGCGGCGCTCTCCGCCACGGTGTGCATCACCGGCTCGAGGTCGCCGCCCGCGCGGCTGATCGCGTTCAGGATCTCGACGGTGGCGGCCTGCTGCTCGAGCGCCTCGGCGAGCCGGCGCTCCAGCTCGAGGCGGGAGGGTCCCCGGCGTGCCTCGGATCGCGCCGCGGCGGGACGCGCGCGCTTCCGCTTGGTCTTCCCGGGGCCGGCCCGCCGGGCCATCGGCTTCTCCTTCCTGGCGGGCGTCGGACCGTCCCGCGCTTCGGCGATAGGCTAGGGGAAGACGTCGATGGGGGCAAGGGAATTGGCCGGCCTGCCCGCATGCTAGGATTACCGCCGTGGAGACCTTCACCGTCGAGGAGCGGGCGGCGCTCGCCCCCTACTTCACCGAGCTCGACGGACCCGTCTTCGCCCTGGTGAACCTGCCCGAGGTGGTCAAGGGCGCGCTGTTCGCGCGCTACTCCCGCTCCGCCAAGTCCCTGCGCCGGCTCTTCCTCGACGAGTTCCTGGAGCCGGCCGGGCGCCCGGCGGTGGCCGGCTCGGTCGGGACCACCCGCGCGGATCAGCTCTACGAGCGCGTCCTGAGTGAGTACGGCGACGACTCGGTTGCCCAGCTCGGCGGGGTCCACCTGGCGTGCGAGGGCGCGTCCAATGTCCTGACCAAGGTCCTCGAGTGGGGCCGGCTGATG
This sequence comes from Candidatus Methylomirabilota bacterium, assembly GCA_035254745.1. Taxonomy (GTDB): domain Bacteria; phylum Methylomirabilota; class Methylomirabilia; order Rokubacteriales; family CSP1-6; genus CAMLFJ01. The sequence continues at coordinate 2,522 of DATFAJ010000719.1, forward strand.
GCCTACCTCGAGCAGTCGACCCGCTACGTGCCCTACGCCGACCGGCCGGGCGGCCGCTTCCGCTATCACGTGCCGGCCGAGCTCGACGGGCTCCCGCTGCGCGAGCGCTACGTCGCGGTGATGGACCGTGCGTTCGAGACCTATGCCGGCTGGATCGATCCGATGCGCGAGTACTGGGCGCGCCGCTTTCCCCGCCCGGAGGGGGAGAGCGACGCGGCCTACCGGATGACGATCCGGGCGAAGGCCCTCGACAGCCTCCGGGGCCTGCTCCCGGCCGCGACCCGGTCGAACGTGGGGATCTTCGGCACCGCCCAGGGCTACGAGGCGCTGCTGCTCCGGATGCGCGCGCACCCGCTGCGCGAGGTCCGCGACTACGCGGCCCTCATGCTGGTCGAGCTGCGCAAGGTGATCCCCGCGTTCCTCAAGCGGCTCGAGCGCCCGGAGCGCGGCGGCGTCTGGTCCCGCTATCTCGAGGAGACGCGGGAGGCCACCCGGGCGATGGCCGCCCGCCTGCTCGACGGCGTCGAGCCGGAGCCGCGGCCCGAGGTCACGCTCACCGACTTCGATCCCGACGGCGAGGTGAAGGTGGTGGCGGCCGCGCTCTACGCGGTCTCCTCGCTGCCGGACGACCAGCTCCTGACCCTCGCGCGCAAGCTCGACGAGGCCGGCCGCCACCAGGTGCTGGCCGCCTACGTCGGCCAGCGGGAGAACCGCCGCCACAAGCCCGGCCGGGCCTTCGAGCGCACCGCCTACCGCTTCGACGTGCTCGCCGACTACGGGGCCTTCCGCGACCTGCAGCGCCACCGGCTGCTGACGCTCGAGTGGCAGCCGCTCACGACGCGTCACGGCCACGTGACCCCGGACGAGCTCGAGGAGGCCGGCGCGCTCGCGGACTGGACGCGGGTCATGGAGGAGTCGGCCGCGCTCCACGATGCCCTCGCGATCGCCGTGCCCGCGGCCGCGCCGTACGCGGTGGCGATGGCCTACCGCGTGCGGTTCTACATGGAGCTGAACGCGCGCGAGGCGATGCACATGATCGAGCTGCGGACCGCTCCGCAGGGACATCCGGCCTACCGCCGGATCTGCCAGGCGATGCACCGGCTGATCGCCGAGCAGGCCGGGCACCGGGCCCTGGCTCGGGCCATGCGCCACGTCGATCATTCCGGCGCCGAGGGCGGGCGCATGGACGCGGAGCGGGCCGCGGAGCGTCGACGCCTCGGGTCCTGAGCCGAGCCGGGGGTCGGCGCTATGGTGCCGTCTCCATGATGCTGGTGGCCGTCCTCTAGACGCCCCGGGACGCTTTCCGCACCGCGGCCCGCCCGGCCGCGCAACTGCCGCCCATCATTGACCGGGCCGTCTCCTCCTGAATCGGCCGGATCTGGCACCAAGGTTGCCCTACCAGGAGGGCATGAGGACGATACCGACCCGGGCGGTCCTGGCCGCCCTGTCCCTCACCGCGCTGACGACCGGGTGCGCGGCCCAGGGCGCCTATCTCAACGAAGGGCCGACCCAGCTCGGGAAGGCCCCGTACCAGGTCGGCCCGGTCACGGTGGTCATCCGCCCGCAGGCCGAGGTGGAGATGATCTGCCGGCTCCGCAGCTCGCAGGGCGCGCCGGAGGGCCGCATCCACGGCTGCTACGTGCCGGCGGATCGGTTGATCGTCTCCACCGCCGATCCCTACGTCCTGATGCACGAGTTCAAGCACTACTTCGAGGGTCCCTGGCACAAGTAGCTCCGCCCGCCTCATCGCTTGACCCGCCGCCCGCTTCGTCGCATACTTCAGCACGACTAGATAATTGGTCGACCAATCAATAATAATTTTCCGGAGGTGCGGTGGTGACCCCGAAGCTCGGCATGGGACCCCTGCGGCGCGAGCAGATCGTGCGGGCCACCATCCGCTGCCTGGCCCGGGACGGCTACGCGGGTCTCACCATGAAGCGGGTGGCCGCGGAGGCCCGGGTGAGCCAGGGCATCCTCCACTACTACTTCCGGGACAAGGCGGCGATGCTGGCCGCCGCCGCCCTCCGGGTGACCGCCGACCTCGACCGCCGGGTGGCCGCCGAGGCACGGGGCGCCCGCGACGCCCGGGCTCGACTGCGGGCCGTGATCCGCGCCTGTCTCGAGACCGCGGTCGAGAGCCGCGACTTCTGGACCGTGTTCATCGAGTTCTGGGGCGAGGCGCTCCACGATCGGCGGCTCGCCGCGGTCAACCGCCAGGCCTACGCGCGCGCACGGCGGCTGATCGGGGTGGCCCTGGCGCGGGGACGGGCCACGGGCCACGTCCGGCGCGTGAACCCGGAAGAGGCCGCCGCGGTGGTCCTGGGACTCCTCGACGGCCTCTCGCTCCAGCTCACCTTCGACCGCCGGCTCATGACGCTATCGCGCGCGGCCCGTCTCGCGGAGACGGTGCTCGCGCGCTACCTCACACCCGGAGATCCCCGATGACCATGCCCCCCGAGCAGGTGAAGGCCAAGGCGTACCTCCTGGAGAAGGGCACGCAGGCCCCGGTCGCGCAGATCCGCGAGCGCGTGGCCGAGGCCTTCGCCGCGATGGACGCCCTCCTCGACGGCGTCACCGAGGAGCAGGCCCGGCGCGCGCCGGGCGGCGGCGAGTGGAGCGTGCACGAGATCCTGGACCACCTGGTGGAGACTCACCCGCGGGCGCTCGAGGAGATGCGTGCCCTGCTCGCGAACCGCCACTCGCCGGTGAGCCCGATCCCGGCCGGCCTGCAGTCGGCCGCGCCCATGGCCCGGCGGTGGGACGACCTGCGCGCCGAGCTGCGGCGCATTCACGGCGAGGTCCTCGACGTGCTCGCCGCTGCGCCCGACCGGCCGACCGAGGCCCGCGCCCCGGTCATCATGGTCATCAACACCCGCGGTGCCGACGGGAAGGTGACGGCGCTCCACTGGGACGAGCCGTGCGACTGGAAGGCCTGCGCGGTGATCTTCCGGCTCCACGAGCTCGACCACCTGAGCCAGATCCGGAAAGTGCTCCGCGGTCTCCTCAAGTGAAGAAGACCCGTTCCACCAGCCAGCCGGCGCCGACCAGGGCCACGACCAGGGAGGCCACGCGGGTGGCGGTGATTCGCCAGGTCGCCCCGCGCGCCCAGAGAACCAGGGGCACCGTCAGGGCGATGACCAGGGCCTGACCGGCCTCGACGCCGAGGTTGAATCCGAGAAGCGCCCGCGCCAAGGACCATGCGGGCAGGGCGAGAGGGTGCAGCGCGTCCGCGAAGCCCAGACCGTGGATGAGGCCGAAGGCGAAGCTCACGACCCAGCGCCGCGAGGGGCTCTCGCGGCGGAGCACGTTCTCGATCGCCACCCAGACGATGGAGGCGGCGATGAGCGGCTCCACCAGCCGAGCCGAGACGCTGACCAGGCCGAGCGCGGCCAGCGCCAGGGTGAGGCTATGGGCGATCGTGAACGCGGTGACGATCTTGAGCAGGGCGAGCCATCCGCCACCTCCCAGGAGCAAGGCGGCCAGGAAGAGCAGGTGGTCGTAGCCGGTGAGGATGTGGCCGACTCCGAGGCGGAAGAAGCCGAGCCCGCCGGACGGGGCGGCCTCGCCGCGCGGAATCTCGACCTCGCGGGCGTCGGGGCCGAAGGCAACCTCACGCACGCCGGCCGGCGTCCCGATGCGGGCCACGGTCTGGTGGTGGCCGCCGAAGACGTCGGCCCAGTCGTCACGGACGCGGAGCGGCCCGCTGCCCGGGCAGTCCAGCGAGAGCTCGAGCGAGAGCCGCGCGTCCCCGAGCGCGGAGCCCTGCACCAGGGCCCGGCCCGGCCGGCACGGCCTCCCGTCGGCTCGAACCGTCACCCGCTCGCGCAGGATGGCGACGACCTGCTCCGCGCTCGGCCGATCGCCCTCCGCGGCCGCGAGGAAGAGCCGGCGGGAGTCTTCGGGTAGCTCGGCCGGCACGAGCAGCAGGCGATACGTGAGCGCATGCCCGTCGACCGTGAGCGTGGCGAGCCCGGTGCTCGTGGAGTGCGCGTGGAGCGTCCCGGGCGCCGCGGTCAGTATGGCGACGAGCAGGAGCGTCCGGCGCCCGATCCGGCGGCTCACGGGATCCCGATGGCCGTCTCCCACGACCGCCCGACGAAGCGCGGCAGCAGGAAGATCTCGTCCCGGCCGGCCACCCGCGCGTACTGGGCGAGACCTTGCGGGTTGACCGCTCCGAACTCGACGGTGAAGAGCGTCCCCGGTCCCTCGACGGTGACCACGTAGCCCGGAGGCTCGAGGCCGTACTCGCTCATCGGGATGCCCCCGACCTCGCTGCGGTCCAGCACTCGCTGCGGGGCGGAGGCGTGGAGGAAGCGGAGCCCTTCGGTCACCGCCGTCCCGGCCCTCGCTCCCGCGGATCCGGCCCCCTCGGCGGCCCATGCGCCGTCCGGCGCGGGGCGGAAGCGCCAGCGCGCGTCCGCCCGGCGGACCTCGACGACCGTGACCCGGGTCGGCTCGATCGCCAGCATCACGCCCGCCGCCTCGAACCGGGCGAGTCCGGCGGGATCGGGCCGCTCCCCGTGCAGCGCGAGGCCGACGAGCAGCCCGGCCGCGGCGAGGGCGGCGCCGATCCAGACCGTCCGCATCATCGGCGGCGCCACCACCAGATCACGCCGCCCAGCATCGCGGCGAGCCCCGGGAGCCCCAGCACGGTGGCCAGGAAGATGCCGCGCACATCGCGGTTGGTCAGCACCACCTGGGGGAGCACCTCGACGGGCGGTCGCAGGGTGGGCCCGCGATCCTCGTGAAGGAGCCAGGCGAGCGCGCTCAGGGCGAGGTCGCCGTTGGACATGTAGGGGAAGAACGAGTTGCTCGCGAAGTCGCCGTCGCCCACGATCACGAGCCGGAACGCGGCGGTCGCTCCGCCGTCGGGCCAGCGGCCCTCCGCGGCCACCGCGAGCGCATGCGCGCCACGCGGGAGCGGCCCGCCGCTCCCGCTCGCGGCCCGGCCCGAAGGCAGGACCACGCTCTCCGGGCTGCTCGAGAACAGGGGAGTGAGCGTGACGTCGGGCGGCGCGGCGGACACGACGAGGGGCCGCACCCCGGGGTAGAAGGAGAGGGCGAGCCCGCGGGTGACCGGATGCGGGGTGTAGCGGGTGATCGCGACCATCTGCGGATCGGTGAAGTAGTGATCGAGCGGGTCGGAGACCACGCCCTCGCCGAGCCGGATGCCGATCTTGCCGAGGCTGGCCGCGATCGTCGGGTCGGCCGGGAAGTCCAGATCGTAGAGCAGGAGCGCGGCCCCGCCCCGCGCCAGGTAGCCCTCGAGCGCGCGGGTCTCCGGAGGCGCGTAGCGGGTGCGGGGATTGGGCTCCACGAGCGCGGTGCACCCGTCGGGCACTCGCCCCTCGGTGGCGAGCACCACCTTCCGGGTTGTGAAGCCGAGGCTCTCGAGAGCCCGACGCAGGCGCCCCACCCCGTGCTGCTCCATGAGTACGACGCCGATGCCCTCGGCGCCGTGGCTGTGGCTGTGCACGCCCTCGAAGTGGGTGTGGTACTCCATGTTGTCGATGTCGTACTCGCCGTGGCCGACCGCGAAGCAGACCGTCTTGTCGGCGGCGCGGGTCAGCCGCAGCAGCCCGAGGGCCAGGTCGCGGTCTTCCGTCGTCACCACCTGGATCCGGCGCCCACGGCTCTCGAGCACGGCCACGTTGTAGACGCGCACCCCGTACTGGCTGGCGAGGCCCGGATACTGGTCGGGATCCACCGTGCGCACGTGCAGGCGGGGATTGGTACGCCCCATCACCTCGACCATGCGCTTGGCCGCGCGGGCGGCCGGATTCTGCTTCTGGAAGAAATAGGTCAGGTCCACGTCCTCGGCGAGGCTCGAGATCACCCGCTGAGCTTCCGGAGAGGGCGTGAAGGCGTGCGAGCGCGTCACGTCGAAGTGCGCGTCGTGCCGGTACAGCGCGACGTTGGCCAGCAGCGTGCACGCGGCCGCCACCGCGACGAGCCCCGCGCGGGCGAGGACGCGCCGCCACCCGCTCCGGGCCGAGGGCACGCGGATACCCGCCGCGAACAGCAGCAGGAGCGCGCCCAGGACGGCCCCGAACCAGAGCCCGTTGACCGCGGGGCCGATCATCGATCCATCACCACCCGGGTGGCCAGGAAGAGGGCGAGCAGCGAGAGCGTCAGGTAGTAGCCGGCATCCGACAGGAACATCGAGCCGCCCACGAAGGTGGTGAAGTGTCCGATCAACGACAGGTTGATGGCGACCACGTCCAGCGGGGCCGGGAGCATGTAGGAGGCGGCGTCCGCGAACCACAACATGAGGCCCAGCCCGAGCGCGCAGGTGGCGGCCACCACCTGGTTCTCGGTCAGGCTCGAGGTGAAGATGCCGATCGCCACCAGGAGACCGCCCAGCAGCAGCAGCGCGAGGTACCCGCCGTAGATCGGCGCCCAGTCGGGCTCGCCGTAGAGGCCGAGGATCACCGCGTAAGCGGACGAGCCGGCGAGGAGCCCGGCCACGAGGGTGAGCGCGGCCAGGAACTTGGCGACCACGATCCACACCTCGCGCACCGGCGAGGTCAGGAGAAGCTCGAGGGTGTCGGCCTTGCGCTCCTCGGCGAACGCTCGCATGGTGATGATGGGCACCAGCAGGATCAGCAGCACGTACATCTGGTGGAAGATGTAGGTCAGGTTCGCGACCTTGGTGAAGAAGAGGGTCAGGCTGAACGTGTAACCGGTCACGAGGAAGAAGACCGCGGCCACCGCGTACGCGACCGCCGAGGTGAACGTCGCGTGCAGCTCCTTGTGAAGCAGGACCGCGAGCGCGCTCATGTGAGCGAGAGGAACAGGGCCTCGAGATCCGGTGTGTCGGCCATCGCGCGGAGGTCGAGGAGGCGGCCCCTGAGGAGGATGGCGACCCGATCGGCGGTCTTCTCGACCTCGCCGAGGATGTGCGAGCTCATGATGATCGTCCGCTCGCCCGCCAGCCCGCGGATGAGCGCTCGGGTCTCGATGATCTGGCGCGGGTCGAGCCCGTTGGTCGGCTCGTCGAGCACGAGGATGTCCGGGCGGTGGACGAGACCCTGGCCGATGGCCACCCGCTGCCGGTAGCCCCGCGAGAGCGTGCGGATGGGGGCCGCCGCCATGTCGCCGAGCCGGACGCGCTCGATCACCTCGTCGACCGCGGCGGGGGCGGCCCGGCGGGACAGCCCCCGCAGGCGCGCGATGAAGGAGAGGAACTCGCGCACCCGCATGTGCCCGTAGAGCGGGAGCGACTCGGGGACGTAGCCGATGTGCCGACGGGCCTGCATCGCCTCTCGCTCGGTGTCGAAGCCGGCCACCGTGAGGCGGCCCGCGGTCGGGGCCAGGTAGCCGGTCAGCATGCGGAGAAGGGTCGTTTTGCCCGAGCCGTTCGGACCGAGCAGTCCGAGGACCTCGCCCCGGCGCACCTCGAGGCTCACGTCGGACACCGCGGCCACGCGGCCGTAGCGCTTGCTCACCCGCTCGATGGAAACGATCGCGGTGGTGGGGTCGGACGGGGACAGGGATTCGTTCATGAGAAGCAAGCGGCCCGGAGCGGGGTCACCGCTCCGGGCCGGTGTGAGCCTCGCGCGATCTGGCGGCGCGGTCTACTCGTAGTAGTCGGGCGCCTGCTTGGTCGCCTTGAAGACCTCAGGATCGTGCCCGTAGAAGATGCTGGCCTTCTCGCCGTCGCGTACGAGCCGGAGCTTCTGGTAGCTCTCGTACATCGCCATCGGGCTCCACGTGCCCGGGATCGGCGGGATCAGGTTCTTCTCGAGGCTCTCCTTCAGGTAGGCCACGTCACTGGTCAGAACGACCGTTCCGGTCTTGGGCAGCCGCACCACCGCGAACTGGCTGCCGGGGGTGTGCCCGGGGGCGCGGCGGATCTCGAAGCTCCGGTCGCCGAAGAGGTCGAGATCGCCTTCCAGGCGGATGACGTTCATCTTCTTCGTGTCCGCGAAGTCACCGGGGATGTAGTAGACCGAGTAGCCGACGTCCGGCCACCACGCGGCCTTCATCTCGTCGTTCTGCACCACCAGCGTGCTGTCCGGGAACTGGGAGACGTTGCCGCCGTGGTCGAGGTGCATGTGTCCGACGACCACGTACTTGATGTCGGAAGTCTTGAGCCCGATCTTGGCGAGCTGCGCCGGGATGGCGTCGTTCTGGGTCATCTTCAGCCCGAAGCCCTTGGCGAGAGGACCCCACCACCCTTCGGCGTTCGTGATGGTCTTGTCGTTGTTGCCGGTGTCGAACATCACGTTGCCCTTCGGATGCTTGAGCACGTAGAAGGACACCGGCGCCCAGTCGATGTTGCCCTGGCCGCCGATCTGGAGGGCAGCCTTGGGGAAGCCGCCCAGGGAGCCCGAGGTGAAGACATACAGCCGCATCCCCGCGGGGCTCTGGGCGACGGCCGGTACGACGAGAAGGCAGAGTAGGAGGGTCAGGACCACGCCGCCAAGCACCCGATGTTTCATGGGACCTCCTCGTTGAGGGGGAGACGCGCAGAACCTGCGGCATTCTGAGGAGTCAGACAAGTCGATGTCAAGCGGTGTTCTCCAGCGGGGCCGTCCCTTGACGCGTCGAGTAAAATTGGGAGCGTGAGACACCTCCGGCGACTCGGGCTGGTTGTTGCGCTCCTGATCGTGTCGGGCGCTTCGTCGGGCGCGGCTCTTGCCGCGGACGCCTCGAGCGGGGACCGGGCCTCGCAGATCCCGGACCTGAGGCTCTCAGTCAGCGAGACCCCAGGCGAGACCACGGTGCGCCTGCCTCTGGCGCTGGAGGGCTACCGGCTCTACGGCCTCCTGAGCCCTTATCTCTCGCTGGGATCCACGACGGCCCTCGGGGTGCCGTGGAACGCCAGCCTCCTGCCGGGTCTCCAGCGCAATACCGATGGGCTCGACGACGTTCGGCTCGGGGCCGGGATGGCGCTGCCCCTCTCGGGTCGGGCGCAGCTATACGGCGAGTACCGGTTCCTGCGTGGCCGGATCGACGCTGGGACGGGGCGGGGCCTGCTGCAGCGGGAGCCGGATTCGAGCGACTTCCGGGCCGGCTTCTCGATCCGCCTCGACTAGCGCGCGGCCGGGCCCGCCCGGCTACGCCCGCGCGAACTCCCGCTTCGCCTTCTCCAGCTCCTCCGGCCGCGCCACCAGGTCCAGCGCGGTCATGGCCAGGGCCTTGGCGGCCGCCACCATGCCGGTGCGCGCGATCGGCGACTTGGCCCACTCCGCGAACTCGCGCGAGTGGCCGGGCACCCCGTCCGGCGAGATCCGGATGTAGGGGTGAATGGTCGGGATCGCCTGGCTCACGTTGCCGCAGTCTGTCGACCCGTAGCCGGCCTCGCCGTCGTCCGGATCCACCGGGAAATCGATCCGCTCGAGGTTCTTGCCGAAGAGCTCGGCCATCGCGAAGTTGGCCTTGAGGGGGTCGTGGATGATCGCGTCCGCGGTGACCTTCACGGTGCAGCCGGTGGCGGTGGCCGCGCCCGCCGCGCAGCCCTCGAATCGCCGCAGCAGCTCGCGGCAGTAGTCCTTGGTGGGCGCCCGGAGGTAGAACTCGGCGGTGGTGTGCTCCGGGATGATGTTGGCCTGGTCGCCGCCCTTGGTGATGATGCCGTGCACGCGAGCGTCGGGGCGGAGCTGCTGGCGCATGGCGTCGAGCGAGACGAAGAGCTGGATCATCGCGTTGAGGGCGTTGACCCCACGCCACGGCCACGACGAGGCGTGCGACGCACGGCCGAAGAACTCGCACTTGACCTTGATGATGCCGAGGCTCGGCCGCCAGACCTGGGTCCCGCAACGCCCGTGGATCATCATCGCCGCGTCCACGTCCTCGAAGACCCCCGCCTCCATCAGCCGGACCTTGCCGGCGCCGCCCTCCTCGGCCGGCGTGCCGATGACCTGGATCCGGCCCGGGAAGGGCAGGGTCCGGAGCGCGGCCGCGATGGCCGCGCCCGCGCCGGTGCCCGCGGTCGCGATCACGTTGTGGCCGCACGCGTGCCCGATGTTCGGCAGCGCGTCGTACTCGGCCATGATCGCGATGGTGGGGCCGGGGCCCGTGCCCGCGATCGTGGCCCGGAACGCGGTGGGTAGCCCGCCCACCCCGCGCTCGACCGCGGCACCCTGCTTGTCGAGGAAATCGGTGAGCCAGCCCGCCGCCTTGTGCTCCTCGAAGCACAGCTCCGGGTTGGCGTGGATCTGGTGGCTGATGCGCTCGAGCTCGTCGGCGAGCCGGTCCACCGTCTCGGCGACCCGGCTCTTGGCCTGGTCGAGGGGCGTCTCGGAGGCCATCGCGCTACTTGCTCCGCCCGAACTCGTCCTTGGCCGCCTTCACGCGGGCGGGCTCGGCGAGGAGATCGAAGGTGGTGAGGGCCATGGTCTTGGCCGCCGCCACCATGCCCGCGCGCGCCAGCGGCTTCACCGCCGCGTCCGCGAAGTCGCGGGTGTGGATGGCCATGCCGGTGGGTGCGATGGCCACCATCGGCTGGATGGCCGGGATCACCTGGCTCACGTTGCCGATGTCGGAGGAGCCGAGGCGATCCGGGATGGGGGCGCCCTCGGTGAGGCCCGCGCCTTTCATGTTGGCCGCGAAGAGGTCGAGCATCACGCGACTCGACTTCATCGGCTCGTAGACGCTGTCGTGCTGGGTGACCTTGAGGGTGCAGCCGGTCGCCTTCGCCGCGCCTTCCGCCGCGGCGGTCACCCGCTTGAAGAGATCCCACATCGTGTCGATGCGGGGCGCCCGCACGTAGAAGATCGCGGAGGCGTACTCCGGGATGATGTTGGCCGCCGCGCCGCCGTTGGTGATGATGCCGTGGATCCGGCAGTCGGGACGCACCTGCTGTCGCAGCATGCTGACCGCGTTGTACATCTGGATGACCGCGTCCAGGGCGTTTACGCCCTCCCACGGGTCGGCGGAGGCGTGGGAGGCCTTGCCGCTGAACTCGAAGGTGCCGCGCACGATGCCGAGCAGGTCCTGGTGGAGGAGGGTGCGGTCGAAGCCGTGGATCATCATGGCGCAGTCCACGTCGCGGAAGACCCCACCCTTGATCAGCTTCACCTTCCCGCCGCCGCCCTCCTCGGCCGGCGTGCCGATGACCTGGATGCGGCCCTTCGGGAGCTGGGACCGGACCGCGGCCAGCGCGGCGCCCGCGCCCACGCCGGAGGTCGCGATCACGTTGTGGCCGCACGCGTGGCCGATGCCGGGCAGCGCGTCGTACTCGCACAGGATCGCGATGGTGGGTCCCTCGCCGGTCTCGATGGTGCCCCGGAACGCGGTCTCCACGCCTCCGACGCCCTTCTCGACCTTGAAGCCCTGGCGGGCC
>DATFAJ010000720.1:0-9291 GCA_035254745.1 Candidatus Methylomirabilota bacterium
CCCTGCTGGTGCACGGGACCAGTCCGGTCGAGGACGTGCCGACCGCCGAGCTGCGGCCGCTGGTCGAGAGCGGGCGTCTCCTGGTGCGCTCGACGCCCGAGGCCCTGGCCGAGGCCGACGCCATCATCATCTGCGTGCCCACTCCGCTCGGCAAGTCGAAGGAGCCCGACATCTCCTTCATCGTGGCCGCCGCGGAGGCCGTGGCCTCGGTCCTGCGGCCCGGCCGGCTGGTGGTGCTCGAGTCCACCACGTACCCCGGCACCACCGACGAGGTGCTGCTGCCGCGCTTCGCCCGGGGCGGGCTGCGGGTGGGGGAGGACTTCTTCCTCGCCTTCTCCCCGGAGCGCATCGATCCGGGCAACCGCACCTGGGGGCTCGCGCGCATCCCGAAGGTGGTGGGCGGGGTCACCCCGGCCTGCCGTCATCTGGCCGAGACCCTCTACCGCCAGATCATCGAGCGGGTCGTCCCGGTGTCGTCGACGCAGATCGCGGAGATGGTGAAGCTCTTCGAGAACACCTTCCGCAGCGTCAACATCGCGCTGGTCAACGAGCTGGCCATCATGTGCCGGCGGCTCGGCATGCCGGTGTGGGAGGTGATCGGCGCCGCCGCCACCAAGCCCTTCGGCTACATGCCGTTCCAGCCCGGGCCCGGGATCGGCGGCCACTGCCTGCCGAGCGATCCCCACTACCTCTCCTGGCGCAGCCGGCTGGCCGGCTACGAGGCGAAGTTCATCGCCTTCGCCGACGAGATCAACGGCGGCATGCCGCGCTACGTGGTCGATCTGGTGCGCGACGCGCTGAACGAGCAGACCCGGGCGGTGAAGGGCTCCCGCCTCCTGGTCCTCGGGGTCGCCTACAAGGCGGGGGTCGGCGACGTCCGCGACTCGCCCGCGCTCGAGATCATCGAGGCGCTCCAGACTCTCGGCGCGCACGTCGAGTACGCGGATCCGCGGGTGCCGCAGGTCACGGTGGGGGGACACCGGCTCAAGGCGGTGGACTGGGCGGAGGCGGACCTGGCTGCATACGACCTGGTGCTGCTGCTCACCGCTCACGCCGAGTTCGAGCCGCGGCGCCTCGTCTCCGAGGCGCGGCTCGTGGTGGACACCCGCAACGCCACCGGCGGGCTCGGCGAGTTCCGGCACGTGGTCCGTCTCTGAGCACCCCGATCGCGGTCCTCGCCGCGCTGCGGCCCCGGCAGTGGGTCAAGAACCTCTTCGTCTTCGCCGGCCTGATCTTCTCGCAGAGCCTGTTCACCCCGCTGGTCTGGCCCGCCCTCGGCGCCTTCGCGATCTTCTGCGCGCTCTCCGGCGCGATCTACGTCTTCAACGACGTGGCCGACGTCGAGAAGGACCGGCTGCACCCGACCAAGCGCCATCGCCCGATCGCGCGGGGCTCGATCTCGGTCCCGGCCGCGCTCGTCCTGGGGATCCTGATCCTGGCCGGCAGCCTGCTGGCCGCCTTCCGCCTCTCGGTGCCGTTCGGGCTGGTGGCCACCGCCTACGCGGTCCTGCTCACCGCCTACTCGGTGTGGCTCAAGCACGTGGTGATCCTCGACGTGCTCACGGTGGCTGCCGGCTTCGTGCTGCGCGCGGTGGCGGGGGCCGCCGCGATCGCGGTCGAGATCTCGGGCTGGCTGGTGATCTGCACGATCCTGATCGCGCTCTTTCTCGCGCTCGGCAAGCGGCGCCACGAGTACCTGACCTTGAAGGGCGCCGCGGCGGCGCACCGGCCGATCCTGGCCGAGTACAGCGAGGGCTTCCTGGACCAGATGGTGGCGGTGGTGACCGCCTCCACCGTGACCGCGTACGCGCTCTACACCATGTCGCCGGACACGGTGGCCAAGTTCCACACCCGGCTGCTCCCGGTCACGCTGCCCTTCGTGCTCTACGGCATCTTCCGCTACCTCTACCTGCTCTACCGGCGGGAGATGGGCGGCAACCCGTCCGACCTCCTGCTCAACGATCGGGCGCTGCTCGTGAACACGGTGCTCTGGATGGGCGCGCTGCTCGTGATCATCTACGGGCCCCAGTGGGGGCCCGCGTGGCTCGCCCGGTGGAGCGGCTGAGCGTGACGCCGGCGGTCCACGGGGGGCCCGCGGTGGAGGACGTGGCGGGCTGGGGGCGCCACCCGGTGATGCCCGGGCGGGTGCGGCGGCCGGAGGACCTGACCCTGCCCGAGGACGGCGAGCCCCTGGTGCCGCGCGGGCTCGGACGCGCCTACGGCGACGCGGCGCTGCCGGCCACCGCGGGTGGCCTCGTGCTCGAGAGCACGCGGGCCGACCGCATCCGCTCCTTCGAGCCCGCGACCGGGCGGCTCCACTGCGAGGCCGGGCTGAGCCTCGCCGAGATCCTGCGCCTGTTCGTGCCCCGGGGCTGGTTCCCCCCGGTCACCCCGGGGACCAAGTTCGTCACGGTCGGGGCCTGCGTGGCCTGCGACGTCCACGGCAAGAACCACCACCGCGATGGATCGTTCGCCAACTTCGTCGACCGGATCACCCTGCGCACCGCGGCGGGCCGCCTCGTCGAGTGCGGGCCCGACCGCGAGCGCGAGCTCTTCCTGGCCACCGTGGGCGGCATGGGGCTCACCGGCCTCATCGTGGACGTCACCCTGCGGCTACGCCGGGTGGAGAGCCCGTGGATCGTGCTCGAGACCCAGGGCGTGGCGGGCCTCGACGCGATGCTCGAGGGCCTGCGCCTGAGCGCGACCCACTGGCCGTACACGGTGGGCTGGATCGATTGCCTGGCCCGGGGCCGCGACGTCGGGCGCGGCATCCTCATGCGGGGCCGCCACGCCACCCAGGTCGAGGCCGGCACCCGCCGGGCCCGGACCGCCCTGCCGCTCCGGGTGCCGTTCGACGCCCCGGAGTGGCTGCTGAACCCGCTCTTCATGCGCTGGTTCAACCGCCTCTACGCGTGGAGCCACGGGAGCGCGCTCAAGCGCCGGATCGTCTCCTACGACGCGTTCTTCTACCCGCTCGACGCGGTCGGCCAGTGGAATCGGCTCTACGGCCGACGCGGATTCCTCCAGTACCAGTGCGTGCTGCCGCGCGCGGCGGGGCCCCGTCCGGTGGCGGCGCTGCTCGAGCGGCTGGCGGCGGCGGGCGCGGCCTCGTTCCTGGCCGTGATCAAGGACTGCGGCCCCGCCTCCGACGCCTACCTGTCGTTCCCGATGGAGGGCACGACGCTCGCGCTCGATCTGCCCAACCGGGGCGCGGTGACCGAGGCGCTGGTCCACGACCTGAACGCGACGGTCATCGAGCACGGCGGGCGCGTCTACCTGGCCAAGGACGCGGTGACGCGGGCCGAGGACTTCGCGCGCATGATGCCGCGCCTGGGCGAGTGGCGGGCGGTGCGGGACCGCTGGGATCCGGGGCACCGCTTCCGCTCCGCGCTGTCGGTCCGCCTCCTCGGGGATCGCCCGTGAAGGTCGCCATCGTCGGGGCCACCCGCGGCATGGGGCGCGCGCTCGCGCGGCGCCTCGCCGAGCGCGGCGACGCCCTGTTCCTGCTCGGGCGCGACGACGTCCGGATGGATTTCTCCGCGCGCGACCTCGAGGCGCGCGGCGCGCCGCCCTCGGTGGGCCAGGCGCGGCTCGACCTGGGCGAGCCCGACGGCTTCGGAGCCGCGCTCGACGCGGCCGACCGCGGGCTGTCGCGCCTGGACGCGCTCGTGGTCACCGGCGGCCTCTTCGCGCGACCGGAGGAGCTGGCCGCGGATCCCGCGCGTCTCGCCGCGCTGCTACACGCCAACTTCACCGGCACCGTGCTGCTCTGCCAGCAGGCGGCGGAGCGGCTGGCCGCGCGGGGCGGCGGCCTCATCTGCGTCTTCGGCAGCGTGGCGGGAGACCGCGCCCGGCGCAGCAACTACCTCTACGGGGCGTCGAAGGCGGGGCTCGCGGTGTTCCTCGACGGCCTCGACCTCGCCTACCGCGGCCGCGGCGTGCGCGTGCTGTGCGTGAAGCCCGGCTTCGTGCGGACCTCGATGACCGACGGGATGCCGGTGCCTCCCTTCGCGGGCGAGCCGGACGCGGTGGCCCGCCGCGTCGTGGCCGCGATGGACGCGGGCCGCCACCAGGTCTATGCGCCGGGGATCTGGCGGCTCGTCATGCTGATCATCCGCGCGCTGCCGCGGGCGGTGCTGCGGCGCGTGCAGTTCTGAGAGAGGGAGCCATGCCCAAGATCTGGCGGGTGTACAGCGGTGCGGACGGGCAGTCGCACGTCGAGGAGATGCCGCTGGCGATGAAGCCGTTCACCGACACCGAGGGCGCGCACGGGGAGGGCACCGCGATGCAGCCCGCCGCCGGGATCGTGTTCCGGGTCTCGCCCCCGGGCTACGTGCTGGACTGGCACTGCGCGCCGCGCCGGCAGTACTCGATCACGCTCTCCGGCCAGGCCGAGATCCAGGTCGGCGACGGCACCGTGGTCCGCGTCGGCCCGGGCGACGTGCTGCTGGCCGAGGACCTCACCGGCCGGGGCCACGTCACCCGATCGGTCGGCGGCGGCCCCCGCTTCTACGCGATCGTGCCGCTGCCCTGAGGCGGCCCCGCCTCAGGGCTTCTCGGGCGGCGCCACCGGCACGCCGCGCACGCCCGACTTCTCGAGCGAGCGCGCGACGAAGCCGGAGGCCTTCACGTCCTCGATGAACTCCTTCGCGTACCGAAGGCCCGCGTCGCGCCCGCGCGGCATCCCCATCGCCTGCTCGATCACCATGAAGCGGTCCTCGAGCACCTTCGAGCCCGGCAGCTTCGTCTGATCCATCAGCAGGAGCTGACGCACCCCGGCGATCACGTCCGCCTTCCCCGCCTGCAGCAGGCCGAGCCCCGCGCTGTTGCCCGCGCCCCGCACGAGCGTGGCGTGCTTGATGTTGCGGGTGAGGAAGTGATCGTAGGCGCTCTTCTCGGATACCGCGATGCGCACGCCCTCCCGGTCGACGTCGGCGACGCGGGCGTAGGGCGCGCCGGCCGGCACGAGGTAGGTGCCCTCGATCAGCAGGTGCGGGGCGGTGAAGCCGATCTCGCCCGCCCGGCCCGGCTCGCGGGCGAGGAACGCCACGTCCCACGCGCCGGTGGAGAGGGCGTCGGTCATCTGGCCGGCCGAGGTGTACTGGACCAGCACGACCGGCACCTCGAGCCGGCGCCCCAGCTCGTGGGCCATGTCGACCGCGACGCCTTTCACCTCGCCGGTGGCCGGATTCTTCTGGGCGAGGACCAGGTTGCCGTGGTTGATGCCGACCCGCAACGTGCCGGTCGGGGCGAGATCGGAGCGGACCGCCGGAGAGACTGGTGACATGGTTGAACGGGCTCCTGGTAGGAAGAGGGTGGGGATCAGACGACGCACCGGCCGTCCCGGGCCACGACGCGCCCGCCGCTCACCACGAGCGCGCGGGTGGGCCGCATGGCCACGATCTCGCCGAGGGTCTCGCCCGGGACCACCACCAGATCCGCGCGGCAGCCGACCTCGAGGCCGTAGCCCTCGAGGCCCAGCACGCGGGCGTTGGCCCGGGTGGCGATGTCGAGCGCGTCGTGCAGCAGGGGATCGGCGCGATAGCCGTTGCGGTAGGCGACCAGCATCGCGCGCTCCAGCATGTCGGCGTTGCCGAACGGGGTCCACGCGTCCCGCACGCCGTCGGAGCCCGCGCCGACCGTGACCCCGGCCGCGCGGAGCCGGCGCACCGGCGGGGACGGGCGATCGCCCGGCGCGGTGGTCATGATCGCGATGCGCTGCTCGCGCAGCAGGTCCAGCAGCGTGGCGAGCCGGCGCTCGTCGACCATGCCCAGGCAGAACGCGTGGCTCACCGCCACCTTGCCTGCGAGCCCGAGCGCCCGGGTGCGCTCCGCGATCAGACGGATCTGCTCGGCGCCTTCCTCGCCGCCGTCGTGGAGGTGGATGTCGACCCCGGCCCCGTGCCGCCCCGCGATGCCGAAGACGACGTCGAGCTGGCCGGCCGCGTCGCCGTCGATGCCGCTCGGATCCACGCCGCCGATCAGCTCGGCGCCGTCCTTCACCGCCTGCTCCAGCAGCTCCGCGGTGCCGGGGCGGGAGACCACCCCGCTCTGGGGGAAGGCCACCACCTGGATGGACACGATGCCTCGGAGCCGGCCGCGCGCGGTCATGACGCCCTCGAAGCCGCGCAGGCCGACCTCGGTGTCGACGTCCACGTGGCTGCGGATGTGGAGGGTGCCGCGGCTCACCGCCTGCCGGGCCAGCCGCTCCGCCTGCACGTCCACCGGCAGGGCGAGCTCGCGACGCAGCCGCCGCTCGTTCTCGATGCGCTCGCGCGTCGTCGGCCCCGCCTCGTGCGGTCGCCACGGCAGGCCCCAGAACGTCTTGTCGAGATGCATGTGCGCGTCGACCAGGGCCGGGAGGAGGATGTCGCCGCGGCCGTCGATCACCGCCGCGCCGGGAGGCGGCACGATACCCGGAGCGACGCGCGCGATGACGCCGTCCTGGACCAGCACGTCGACCGGAGCGCCCGCCGCCATCGGACGCACCCCGCGAAGCACGACGTCGGCGCTCATGCTGCGGCGAGTATCGACAGCGCCGCGCGACAAGTCAAGCGCGCGGCCGGCGCCTCGCTGCGCCTTGACGTGGGGCGGATCGCTGACGCAGGATGGGCCCTCGGTCGTGAGCGGAAGCGTGCGGTGCCCCGGGGCTTCGGAGGAGGAGCGCGATGCGTCCTGTGCCGACCTGGAAGTGGGCGACCCTCGCCCTCGTCGTGCTGGCGGTGGCGGCCGCCGGTGTACCCTCGATCCGCCCCGCCGGCGCGCAGGGCGGTGGCACCCTGGTCGTCGGGCTCGACCAGGAGCCGCCCACCCTCGATCCGCACGCCTCGCCCTCCGCGGTCACCTACCAGATCATCGCCTCGGTGACCGAGAACCTGCTCTACCGGGGGCCCGACGGCAAGCTCGTGCCCTGGCTCGCCGAGTCCTGGACCGTGGCGCGCGACGGCCGCTCCGTGACCTTCAAGCTGCGGCGCGACGTGAAGTTCCACGACGGCACGCCGTTCAACGCGGACGCGGTGAAGTTCAACTTCGACCGGATCGTGGATCCGAAGTTCAAGGCGGGCGGCTCCCGCGCCGCGCTCGGCAGCTACGCGGGCTCGAAGGTGCTGGACGAGTTCACGCTGCAGGTGCTCTTCGAGACGCCCTATTCTCCGTTCCTGAACTCGGTGGCCTCCGGGGTCCTCTCCCTCGTCTCGCCGAAGGCGGTGCGCGAGAGCGGCGATGCCGTCCACACGCGCCCGGTGGGCACCGGGCCCTTCATGATGAAGGACTACGTGGCCAAGGACCACGCGACCATGGTGCGCTTCCCGGGCTACGCGCGGAAGGCGCCGTGGAGCGACCGGACCGGCCCCGCCCGGCTCGAGACGGTGGTGTGGAAGTTCATCCCCGAGCCGGGTACGCGGGTGACCACGCTCGAGAGCGGCGAGACCCAGGGCATCTACCTCGTGCCCGCGCAGTCGCTGCCCCGGCTCGAGAAGGACCCCGGCTTCCGGGTGGAGAAGCTCCCGTGGCCGGGGGTGCCGCGCATCTGGCTGCTCAACGTCACGAAGCCCCCCCTCGACGACGTGCGGGTGCGCCGGGCGGTGAACTTCGCGGTCGACAAGGACGCGTTCCTCGCGACCGTGTACCGCGGCACCGGGCTCAAGGCCTTCGCCCCGCTCACCGCGGTCATGCTCGACGACCCCGCGCTGCGCCAGGCCTACCCGTTCGACCCCGAGAAGGCAAAGGCCCTGCTGGGCGAGGCGGGCTGGGCCCCGGGGGCCGACGGCATCCGCGCCAAGGCGGGCCAGCGGCTCGAGATCGTGCTGAACGCCATCGAGTACGGCGGCGGCGCGGATCCGACCGCGCAGCTCATCCAGTCCTCGCTCCGGGACGTGGGCATCGACGTGAAGATCAAGGCCCAGGCGCGGCCGCCGTGGTACGAGGACAACTACCGCTGCGCCACCCACGGCCCGGTGATGTTCCTGCGCTCGATCGACCCGGACGGGCTGTGGTCGCTCTTCCACTCGTCCCAGGTGGGCGCGAACTTCAACTGGTCGTGCGTCAAGAACGCCAAGCTCGACGGACTGCTCGCGGACGGGCGGCGCGAGGCGGATCCGGCCAAGCGGCGCGCGATCTACCTGGCGGCCGAGAAGCTCGCGCTCGACGAGGCGCTCACGGTGCCCCTGGTCGACGAGCTCGCGGTGTGGGCCTTCCGGGCCCCGGTGCAGGGCGTGAAGTACAACTTCAACGCCTACCCGGTGCTGAGCGACGCGACGATCCGCCGCTAGCTCCTGCCGCGTGCTGACCTACGTCGGTCGGCGGATCCTCGCGGTGGTCCCGGTCCTGTTCGGGGTCACGCTGGCCGTCTTCAGCATGCTGTTCCTGGTGCCGGGCGATCCGGTCAAGATCATGCTCGCCGAGTTCGTCACCACGCCCGACCAGATCGCACAGATGCGGGCCCAGCTCCATCTCGACGAGCCGGTGATCGAGCAGTACGGCCGCTTCGTGGCCAACGCGCTGCGCGGCGATCTCGGGGTCTCGATCCGGAGCCGGCGGCCGGTGGCGGCCGAGATCGCCGAGAACATCGGCAGCACCGGCCTGCTCGCGCTGGCCAGCATGATGGTCGCGATCGGCCTCGGGGTGCCGCTCGGGCTGCTCGCCGCGCTCGGGCGCAACTCGTGGCTCGACGTCGCCGCGATGGTGGTGGCGCTGCTCGGGGTGGCGATGCCGAGCTTCTGGCTCGGCTTCCTCCTGATCTTCGTCTTCTCCCTGCACCTCGGCTGGCTCCCGGCCACCGGGGGCGGCGACCTGCCCCACCTCGTCATGCCCGCGGTGGCGCTCGGGATGATCGCGGCCGCGATCATCGCGCGGCTCACCCGGTCGAGCATGCTCGAGGTGCTGGGCCAGGACTACGTGCGGACCGCGCGGGCCAAGGGCCTCGGGGGCGCGAGCGTGATCGTGCGCCACGCGCTGCGGAACGCCCTGATCCCGGTGGTGACCGTCTTCGGCCTGCAGTTCGGGAACCTGCTGGCCGGCGCGGTGATCGTGGAGACCGTGTTCAGCCGCCCGGGGCTCGGCCGGCTCATCGTGGGCGGCATCCTGGCCAAGGACTTCCCGCTGGTGCAGGGGACGGTCCTGTTCGTGGCCGCGGCGTACGTGCTCATCAACGTGGTGGTCGACGTGGCCTACGCCTACGTCGACCCGCGGATCCGGATCGGATGAGCGCGGCGGCCGGCCTCGTCCGCCACCGCGGCGCTCTGATCGGGCTCCTGATCCTGGCCGCGCTCGCGGCCATGGCGGTGGGGGCCC
>DATFAJ010000721.1:0-2764 GCA_035254745.1 Candidatus Methylomirabilota bacterium
AACGTGAACTGGGTCCACGGCCTCGGCCGGCCCCAGCGCGCGCTGCCGCCGTGGCTCTACCTGGCCCTGCTGATCGCGGCCTTCTCGCTCGTCCTCTACCTCCCGCCCCACCTCGTGTTCGGCTACTTCCCGTTCAGCTCCAGGTCCTCGTAAGGCGCGGAATAGGCGTGGCCGGCGATGAGGCCGAGCCCCGACTCGCGCACGCGCGGTCCGACGCCGTTCAGGAACGCGAGCTGCCAGATCGGGGCGTACATGACCTTCTCGTGGACGAGCTGCTGGATCCGGTGGAGCGTGGCCTCGCGCCGCTTGACGTCGGTCTCCGCGGCCTGCTCCTGGAAGAGGCCGTCGAGGTCGGGGTAGGCGCCGTAGGCGTAGGCTCCGGTGGAGGCCACGAACGCCTCGATCCGGGTGGCCGCGTTGCCGAAGGCGCCGCTCGCACCCTGGATGAGGTTCTTGAACTTCTTCTCCGAGTAGCCGCTGAAGAAGGCCACTCGCTCCAGCGGGCGCAGCCTGGCGCGGATGCCCACCGTCTGGAGCGAGTTGATCACCGCCTCGCCCAGGTTCGAATACGACACGTCGCAGAAGTACTCGCCGGCGTCGAAGCCCGACGGATATCCCGCCTCGGCCAGCAGCCGCTTGGCGCGCGTCGGGTCGTAGGCCGGCGCGGGCGGCTGCCAGAAGTACTCGAACGAGGTCGGGATGATGCTCCCGGAGAGCAGGGAGTGGCCGAGGGTGAGCGCCTGGTTGATGGACCGACGGTCGACGGCGAGGCTCGCCGCGAGCCGGACGCGCCGGTCGTGCCACGGCGACTTCGGGTCCCACTGGTCGGCGAAGTAGAGCCAGAAGGGGGCCTGGATGACCGCGGGCTTGAGGGCGAGGCCGGGCGTCTTCTGCAGCTCCTCGGCCAGCTCGCCCCGGATCGAGTACGCGATGTCCACCTCGCCGCGCTTGAGCGCCGCGAGGCGCGTGGCCTCGTCCGGGATGACCCGTAGCACCAGGCGCTTCACGCTCGGGGGCTTGCGCCAGTACTGCTCGAAGGCCTCCAGCACCAGCTCGACCCCCGGGGTGAACGACACGAACTTGTACGGCCCCGCTCCGACCGGCGCCTTCTTGAAGCCCTCGTCGCCGACCTTCTCCACGTACCTGCGCGGCACGATCCAGCCGGCCCCGGTGGCGTTGGTGTAGAAGGTCAGGAAGTCGGGCCAGGGCTGCTTGAGCCGGATGCGCACGTGGGTGGCGTCCGGCGTGTCGACGCCGGCCACTCGCTCCTTGAGGAGCTTGGCCGCGGTTCCCCGGTAGCGCTCCAGGGAGAACTTCACGTCGTCTGCGGTGACCGGGTCGCCGTTGTGGAACAGCGCGCCCTTGCGCAGGACGAACTCGTAGACGAGCCCGTCCTTCGAGACCGACCACGACTCGGCCAGGCCGGGCGCCTTGGGCTGGCCGGGCATCGGCTTCACGAGCGCGTCGTGGAGGGCGTAGAGGACCATGTAGGGCGTGATCATGCCCGGCGTCTCCGCCGGATCGAACCACGTGGGGGCGAGCGAGATGTGCACCGCCCACGTGAGCTGGCCCTCGGGTCCGGCCGCGAGGGCGGGGCCGAGCGGCACGAGCAGGCAGAGCAGCACGATGAGGGTCGCGAGCACGGTCGGAGCGAAGGCACGCTGGGCCATGGCAGGCCTCCTTCGGGATCGGGCAGGATCCGGGACCGGGACGGTGGCCCGATTATGCGGCTGTCCCGGCGGGTGTCAACCCGCCCGCGGGCGCGTCGGCTCGGGCTAGGCGGATCTGGACCCGTTGCCGGAGGACAGCGGCGCCAGGCTCTGGTGATACAGCGCCGCGAGCTGCCCGCGGCCGCGCAGCGTGAGCTTCTGGAAGATATGAGTGAGGTGGGCCTTCACCGTCGCCTCGGTGATATTGAGGCGGGCCGCCACCTCCTGGTTGCTCAGGCCGGCCGCGATGAGCTGGGCGATATCCTGCTCGCGCCGGCTCAGACGGCTCTTGATCGCGGGATCCGATGAAACCGCGCTGGCGGAGCGGGCGGCCAGCTCCTCCACCGCGAGCGTCACCACCTGATGGCTAGCCCACACCTCGCCCTGATGGACGAGGCGGACCGCCTTGATCAGGTTCTCCACCGTCGCGCTCTTGGTCAGGATGCCCCGCGCGCCGCACTTGAGCGCGTGCACGGCCCACCCATGGTCTCCGTCGGCTCCGGCCAGGATCACCCACGGCCGCGTCCCGCTCTGCCGGAGGCCGGCGCAGATGGTGAGCGCTCCCACGATCTGCGCGTCGACCAGCAGGATGTGCGGCGAGCCGGTCCGTACGAGATCACGCACCGGAAGCGCGCTCGCCTCGCCCACCAGGGAGAAGGCCGGATACGTCCCCAGGATGCTCCGGAGACCGGATCGGAAGAGTGCGCTGTCGCTCACGAGCGCCACGCGAATCACCGGGCAGGCCAACGCGGCCGACAGTGCGGTCTTGCCGGACGGGGCTGCGGACTTGGCGGTCGATCGAGCGGCGTCGCGGCGGTTCAAGCGCTCACCTCCACCTGGCGCGTTGCCGACGATTCACTGTTGGGCGTGGTGTTGTCAAGGGTGAAGTGCGCGACGCGGAGGCGATGCACACGCGGCCGCCCGCCCGCTCTCCCACTCCGAAACGGACTGGGAAATAACGACCCGCGGCGGACGGGAAGATCGCGCAACAACTGCAGGCGACAACCGCCCCGCCTCGGGCCTTCGCGGGTTGCATACACGTGATGGCGATTTCC
>DATFAJ010000722.1:0-7589 GCA_035254745.1 Candidatus Methylomirabilota bacterium
CGAGGTCGGCCACGTCGATCTCCAGGCGGTGCGCGGCGATTCGCAGCAGCTTGGCGCGCACCCGCGCGGCCGCGCCCACCACCGCCCCCACATCGGTCACCGAGAACTTGTTGGAGTAGTTCCCGGAGAGATAGAGCCAGGGCGTGGTCGCGGAGTCGAAGCCGCGCGCGACGCTGACCGCCTCCGGGGTCACCCCCAGCTCGTCGGCCACGATCTGCGCCACCACCGTCTCGTAGCCCTGGCCGCTCGA
The DNA here is from genome assembly GCA_035254745.1 of Candidatus Methylomirabilota bacterium. Classification (GTDB taxonomy): domain Bacteria; phylum Methylomirabilota; class Methylomirabilia; order Rokubacteriales; family CSP1-6; genus CAMLFJ01. Next base: position 251 of record DATFAJ010000722.1, read on the forward strand.
GGGGTCGCCCAGGCTGACCCGCACGTGCCCGTCGGGCTCCACCCGGACCATCGCCGCCTCCGCCGAGCCCGACGCGGCGCGCCGCCCGGTCACCAGCTCGTAGGAGGCGAGGTTGGTGCCCGCCGGCTCCACCGAGGTCGCGATGCCGATGCCGAGCAGGCGCCCGGCGGCGCGGGCCCGGACCTGCTCCGCCCGCCAGCCCGCGTAGTCGAAGCGCTCGAGCGCCCGGCGGAGCGTGGCCGGGTAGTCACCGCTGTCGTACTCGGCGCCGGTCGGCGTGGTGTACGGCATCTGGTCGGCGGTGACGTAGTTCCGCCGCCGCAGCTCGGCCGGATCGAGGGCCAGCCGCCGGGCGAGCAGCGTCATGGCCCGCTCCACCGCGAAGCACATGAACGGCTTGCCGATGCCGCGGTTGGCCCCGCTCGGGCACTTGTTGGTGAGGACCGACCACGCCTCGTACCGCACCGCCGGGATCCGGTAGCCGTTGGCGATGTTGCCGAGCTTGATCAGGTTGTGCTGGGTCGGGGTGAGCAGATTCTTGCCCTCGTCCGCGATGTCGCGGACGTGGAGCGCGAGGAGGGTGCCGTCGGCCCGGTACGCGAGCTCCACGTCCATGATCCCGTTGCAGGCGTGCATCAGCGCGGTGAGGTTCTCGATGCGGTCCTCGATCCACTTCACCGGCCGCCCGGCCGCGCGGGCCAGCAGCGCGCAGACCAGGAGGTAGGCCGGCCGGCGCTTGTTGCCGAACGCCCCGCCGATGTCGGGGCAGTGCAGCCGCACGCGCGACTGGGGCACGCCGAGCGAGGCGGCCAGGATCGAGATGGTGAGCCCCGGGCGCTGGTCGTTGGTCCAGAACTCGAAGGCGTCGGTGCCCGCGTCGTACTCCGCGATGGCCCCGAAGGTCTCGAGCGGGGTCGACGCGTAGCGCTGGATGGCGAAGCGCTCGCGCAGGACCCCGTCGGCGCGGGCCAGCGCGCCGTCCACGTCGCCGTAGGTGAGCGCGTCGTGCCAGACCACGTTGGTGCCGAGCTCGGGGTAGAGCAGCGGCGCGCCCGGCCGCATCGCGGCCTCCGGATCGACGACCGCGGGCAGCGGCTCGTACTCGACCCGGATGCGCTCGAGCGCGTCCTCGGCGGTGGCGCGGTCCGCCGCGGCCACCGCCGCGACCGGCTCGCCCACGTAGCGCACCCGGTCGACCGCGAGACAGTAGTCGGGCACCGCGGCGGTGGTGGGGATGAGGGGCCGGATCGGTCCCGAGCGGGCCGCCGCGTCGGCGCCGGTGAGCACGGCCAGGACGCCGGGCATCGCGGCGGCCGCGCTCGCGTCCAGGCGCACGATGCGTGCGTGGGCGTGCGGGCTCCGGAGCATGGCCGCGTGGAGCAGGCGCGGGCGGCCGAGGTCGTCGAGGAAGCGGCCGCGTCCGGCGACCAGGCGCGCGTCCTCCTTGAGCGGGAGGGCCACGCCGACCCAGCCGCCGCCGGGCCCGCTCACGCCGGGCTCCCGGGCTCGACCCGCCGCGCGGCGGCGCGGGCGACCGCGCGGACGATGTTGACGTAGCCGGTGCACATGCAGAGGTTCCCGGCGAGCGCTTCGCGGATGGCCGCCTCGTCGGGGGAGGGCGTCGCCGCGAGCAGCTCGGTGCTCGCCACGATCATGCCGGGAGTGCAGAAGCCGCACTGCAACGCGTGGCATGCGCGAAACGCCTCCTGCAACGGGCTCAGCCCGTCGGCGGGAGTGAGGCCCTCGATGGTGGTGACCCGCGCGTCGTCCATCTGGACGGCGAGGAGCAGGCAGCTCCGGGCGCTGCGCCCGTCGACCAGCACGGTGCACGCGCCGCACACGCCGTGCTCGCAGCCCACGTGGGTGCCGGTGAGCCCGAGATCCTCCCGCAGGAGATCCGCGAGGGAGCGGCGCGCCTCGACCTCGCGCTCGACCGCCTCGCCGTTGACGGTGAGCCGGACGCGGAGGCGCTCGGCCGGCGTGGCGGTCATGCGCGGAGGCGGCCGGCCGCGGCGCGGAGCGCGTCCTCGGTCAGCACGGTGGCGAGGTGACGACGGTACTCGGCCGAGGCGTGGACGTCGTGGCCCGGATCGCAGTCCGCGGCGGCCGCCCGGCCCGCACGTGCCGGCATCGCCTCGTCGAGCGGCACGGCCGCCGCGAGTGCCTCGGCCGCGATCAGGCGGACCGGCCGGTCGGCCACGCCGAAACCCACCACGCGCGCGTGACCTCCCGCGTCGAGCGAGGCCGCGACGCCGGCCAGCGCGAAATCGCCGGGGCGGCGCGCGATCTCCCCGAACCCCCAGCCGCGCGGGGTCGCCGGGACGGTCACGTCGGCGAGCAGCTCGTCGTCGGCGAGCACGGTGGCGAGGAGCCCGCGGAAGAAGTCGGCGACCGCGACCCGACGCATCCCCCGCGGCCCCAGCAGGCCGAGCGTGGCGTCGAGCGCCAGCAGCGCGGCGGGCAGCTCCGCCGCCGGATCGGCGTGCGCGAGGCTGCCGCCCAGCGTGCCCCGGTTCCGGATCGCGGCGTGACCCACGTGGCGCGCCGCCTCGGCGAGGAGCGGCGCCCGCTCGCGCACGAGCGGCGACGTCGCCAGGTCCGCGTGCCTCACCAGCGCTCCCAGCACGAGCCCGCCGCGCGGCCCGGCGTCGATCCGCTCGAGCTCGCGCGCGCCGTTGAGGTCGACCAGCACCGCGGGACGGACCAGGCGCATGTTGAGCAGCGGCACGAGGCTCTGACCGCCCGCGAGCAGCTTCGCCTCCCCCGGGCTCGACGCGAGCAGGGCGACCGCCTCCGCGGCGGTGGCGGGACGAGCGTAGCGGAAGGGAGCGGGCTTCATCGCGACGGGATTATGCCACGGCGCCCCGCTCGGGACCGCGCACGGGTCAGCGGGCGACCGCGCGGCTCCGGTCGCCCGCCAGGTCGCGCGGCGCCAGCACGATGAACGCGAGCTGGCCGAGGAGGCCGATCACCCCCACGTGCAGGAACGCGAGCCCCCATCCCAGGGGCGACATGCCGCCCGAGAGGTCGAGGATCCAGCCAATCGCGATCGGCCCCACGAACCCGCCCGCGTAGCCGGCCATCGAGTGCAGCGCCAGCGTGGCGCCGCGGCGCGCCGGATCGGCGCTGCCCGCCGCGCCCGCGGTCAGCGAGGAGGAGTCGAGCCAGATCAGCAGGCCGTAGATCAGCACGAGCGCGGCGGCGAGCGCGTAGGAGCGCACGCCGAGGAAGCCGATGCCGGCCGCGCAGACCATCGACGCGGTCATGGCCAGGCGCACCACGCGCTGGCGCCCGAGGCGGATCGACGCCTCGTTGCCCATCACGCTGGACCACGTGCCGACGAGCCCCATCGTCATCGCCACCAACGCCGGCGCGATCCACGGGTGCCCCGCCCCGGTCGTGGCCACCACGTAGGCCAGGAACGCGACCGCCCATCCTCGCAGCGAGTTCATCTCCCAGGTGTGCGCGCAGTAGGCGAGCGCGTAGGCCATGGCGGATCGGTTCCGGAGGACCGGCCGGAAGTCGAAGAGCCGGCCGGTCGGCGCGCCGACCGTGCGGCGCTCCCGGGGCGGAGCCCAGAGGAACACGATGAGCCAGGCCGCGAGCGCGGCGAGCCCGGCCGCGGTGAACGCGCCGCGCCACCCGAGCCACTGGCCGAGCGCGCCCGCGAACACGAAGGAGAGCGCGCCCGCGATGCCGATGCTCGCCGCGTGCCCGGCCACCGCGCGGGACATCAGCGCGGGATCGACCCGGTCCGCCAGCAGCTTGAGCCCGGTCATGTAGGTGCCGGCCCAGCCCACCCCGGCGAGCGCCCGCGCCACCGCCGCGCCCCAGAACCCGTCGGCGAAGACCGCGAACCCGAGGTGGCTCGCGACGGTCAGGGCGACGCCCGCGAGGTAGACCTTTCGGGCGTCCACGCGGTCGGTGAGGGTGACCAGGATGGGGACCGCGAGAGTGTACGCGGCGTAGAAGACGCCGGTGATCCAGCCGGCCTCGCGGTTCGTGAGGTGCCACTCCGCGATGAACCCGGGAAGCAGCGCGGGCCAGGTGTACGCGCCGATCTGGGCGCACACCTGGGCCGCGCAGACGAGGGAGACGAGGCCGGCCGGGGTCAGCGCGCCGGCTTCCGGGCGCGCACGAACGCGCTCATGAACTTGCCGTCGACCTGGGGCGCGATCGCGGCCACGTCGAGCCCGGCACCCTCCAGGAACTCCCGGGCGTCCTCCACCCGATAGATCCGCGTCGGCTCGACGTCGACGGCCTCGAAGCCGGCCCGGGCCAGCTTGTCGCGGTACTCCTGCTCCTCCAGCGCGCCGGCCACGCAGCCGATCCAGAGCTCGACGCTGCGGCGGATCTGGGTCGGGATCGGGCCGCGCACCACCACGTCCGACACCGCCAAGCGTCCGCCCGGCTTGAGCACGCGGAATGCCTCCGCGAGCACCCGGTCCTTGTCGGCCGACAGATTGATCACGCAGTTGGAGATGATGACGTCCACCGACCCCGACGGGAGCGGGATCTGCTCGATCTCGCCCTTGAGGAACTCCACGTTGGTGGCTCCTGCCTTGCGCTGGTTCTCCCGGGCCAGGGCCAGCATCTCGTCGGTCATGTCGAGCCCGTAGGCGCGACCGCTGGGGCCCACCCGCTTCGCGGACAGGAGGACGTCGATACCGCCCCCGGAGCCCAGATCGAGCACCGTCTCACCCGGGGCGAGCTCGGCGAGCGCGGTGGGATTGCCGCAGCCGAGGGACGCGGCCCGGGCCTCGGCGGGGAGCTCGGCGGTCTCTCCCTCGGTGTAGATCCGCGAGGTGATGGGATCGCACTCGCCCCGCGAGGAGGCGGTGCCGCAGCACGAGCTCCCGCCCGCGGTCACCCGGAGCGCCGCGCGCGCGTACTTGTCCTTCACGATGTCCTTGATCTCTTGGTCCGCCATGGCTTTCTCCTCCGAGAGTCTGGGGTCAGGACGCGCAGCAGGCGTTGCCCTTGGCCATCGGAAAGCTTCCGCTCTTGGCCTTGGGCGCGTCCTCGTCTCCCTCGAGGTCGTAGTTCAGGTGGTAGACCTCCCACTCCACTCCGTCGGGATCGCGGACCCAGAACTTGTCCTGGTTGGCGTGGCAGCAGTTGACGCCCATCTCCTCACGTACCGGCAGGCCGGCCGCCTTGACGCGGGCCAGGTGGGCGATGACGGTGTCCACCGCGTCCACCTGGACGCCGACGTGGTTGACGGTGCCCTCGCCCGCGGACCCGCCGCCGGACAGCGCGAGGTTGACCGGCGCCCAGTCGGGGAGAAACTTCGCGTAGTTCGCCTTCACCTTGACCGGGTCCGCGCCGAGGAACTTCTGGTAGAACTCGCGGCTCTTGGCCAGGTCGGACACGTGCATGTGCAGATGGACCTTTGCGCTCATGGCGTTCTCCTTGTCAGCAGCAGGCGGTGAGCAGGCGCACCAGCGCCGTCACCTGATCCCGCTTCACGGAATAGTAGACGTACCGCTCTTCCTTCCGGCTCTCGACCAGTCCGGCCCGTCGCAGCTGATCCAGGTGATGCGAGAGGGTGGGCCCGGGGATCTCGACCTCCGCCTGGATCTCGCCGACCGACATCTCCTTGCCCGCCCGCACCAGGAAGAAGAACACCTGCAGCCGGGTGAGGTGGGCGAGGGCCTTGAACGCCTCCACGTGCTCCTGGGAGGCCTCGAGCTGGGCGACCGGGATGCGTGCGATGCTCTTCATGATTCGAAATATATGAAACTACGGAATCGATGTCAAGCCCCCCGCCCGGCGGCCCCGGCTTTCCCTCGCACAATGCATATACATGTATTATCCTGGTGCCCGATGAGCCTCGCCGAGCGGGTCGTCCGAGGACGCGTGCACTACGCGTGGATCATCGTGGCGGTCACCTTCCTCACGCTCCTCACCGCGGCGGGCATCCGGGCCACCCCGGGCGTGCTCATCGTTCCGCTGGAGCAGACCTTCGGGTGGAGCCGGGCCACCGTGTCCTTCGCGGTGTCGGTGAACCTTCTGCTCTACGGCCTCTGCGGGCCCTTCGCGGCGGCGCTGATGGAGCGCGTGGGGGTACGGCGGGTGACACTCCTATCGCTCGCGGCGGTGACGGTCGGGGTGGCGCTCACCACCGTGATGCGGGCGCCCTGGCAGCTCGTTCTGCTCTGGGGGGTGGTGGTGGGAGTCGGGACCGGCGCCCTGGCGCTGGTGCTGGCCGCGACCATCGCCAACCGCTGGTTCGTCGCGCGGCGCGGCCTCGTCATCGGCATCCTCACCGCGAGCACCGCCACCGGCCAGCTGCTCTTCCTCCCGCTCCTGGCCGCGGTCGTGGAGCACGCGGGCTGGCGCGCCGCGGCGCTGGTGGTGGCCGGGGCGGCCCTGCTCCTGGTCCCGATCGTCCTCGTCTTCATGCGCGATCAGCCTCGCGACCTCGGGCTCCGCGCCTACGGCGCCTTCGCCGACGCGGCGAGCCCGTCGGGTTCGGCGCCGCGCCCCGCCGGCGCCCTGGTCGCGCTCGTGGAGGGCGCGCGCTCCCGGGACTTCTGGCTCCTGGCCGGCAGCTTCTTCATCTGCGGGCTCAGCACCAACGGGCTGATCGGCACCCACCTGATCCCGGCGTCGATGGACCACGGGATTCCCGCGGTGACCGCGGCCGGCCTCCTGGCCGCCATGGGCGTCTTCGACCTGATCGGGACCACCATCTCGGGCTGGCTCTCCGATCGCTGGGACAACCGGCGACTCCTCTTCTGCTACTACGGCCTGCGCGGGCTGTCGCTCATGCTGCTGCCCTACGCCTACGGGTCCGAGTACTTCGGCCTGACCCTGTTCGCGGTGTTCTACGGGCTCGACTGGGTCGCCACCGTGCCGCCGACGGTCCGCCTGAGCGAGACGCTGTTCGGCAAGCACCGGGTCGGCATCATGTACGGGTGGATCGCGGTCGCGCACCAGGTGGGCGCGGCGACCGCGGCCTTCGGCGCCGGCCTGGTGCGCACGTGGTCTGGGTCGTACCAGATCGCCTTCACCGGCGCCGGGTTCGTCTGCCTCATCGCCGCGCTGATGGTCCTGGCCATCGGGCACGGGCCGATCGTCACCCGCGCTCGCGGGCGGGCGCTCGAGATCTCGGGCGCGGTCGAGGGCTAGCGTGGTGGGGGATTTTGCAGGGACCCGGCGAGGCTACCCGGGCCGAGGCAACCCGGGTAGCCTCAAAACCCTTAGTCCGGGCAGGGCACGCTTCATTCGTGGCCCCTTCGGCCCCGCGGGTCCGCGTAGCGGGCGGTGCGGGCGCCGCTCACGGCCGGAGCTCGTCCTCTAGCACGTCCTGCTGCGCACGCGTCAGCCGGCCGCT
>DATFAJ010000723.1:0-6778 GCA_035254745.1 Candidatus Methylomirabilota bacterium
GAGCTGCAGGCGCCGCGTGGCCAGCAGGACATTCAGGCCCCGCGGCAGCAGGAGATCCAGGCGCCGCGCGTGAATCAGGCCGCCGCGCTCGTCCGGCAGTCGGAGGCCGCGTGCAAGAAGGGCGACATGACCCTCTCGGCCAAGAAGGCTCGCGAGGCCCTCGGTCTCCTGAAGAAGTAGCCGGAGGGCAGAATGACCACGCTCAGCTTCTACCGCCGGCTCATCGACGAGACTGGGCAGGCCGACCGCGCCGCGGCCAAGGTCGGCGCCGCGGCCGTCCTCCACGCCCTGCGGGACCGCCTCCTGCCGACGGAGGCGGCGCAGGCGGTCGCGCAGCTGCCCCGCGCGCTCAAGGAGGTGTGGAAGGCCGGCGACGTGTCGGGCCGCAGGCCGATCAAGATGAATCGCCCGGAGTTCTACGATCGGGTCAGGCGAGAGGCGGGCCTCAAGACCATTCGCGAGGCCCGCTTCCTCACGATCGGCGTCTTCGCGGCGCTCAAGGAGCAGCTCTCGCCCGGCGAGGCCGACGACGTGTGCGCGCAGCTGCCCCGCGATCTCAAGGAAGTCTGGGAGGACGCGTGATGGTATCCCCGCCGCCCGCGCTGGCCGCTCCGGTGGAGACCGTGATGAAGCGGGGGATCGTGCAGATCATCGAGGCAATCCCGATGGCGGAGGTCCGTAACGTCGCGGCCAAGTACGATTACAACGCCTTCCCGGTCGTCACCCACGAGGGCCGGCTGGTGGGCATGGTCACCAAGGGCGACCTCCTGCGGGTCGCGTGCCTGGCCCTCGAGGACCCCGGGGTCTGGCAGCAGCCGGTGTCCCGGTTCATGGCGCACGGGATCCTGGCCCTGCGCCCGAAGGACTCCCTCGCTTCCGCGGTCGAGTACCTCACCGAGTCGAAGCTCCGGAGCCTGCCCGTCATCGACGACGAGCAGCGGATCGTCGGCATGGTCTCTCGCAACGATCTGATGGACGCCATCGCGCCAGCCGCGGCGTGAGGGCGGGTGGCGGCTCGGGGCCGCCCGGCCCCGACTGGGGCGCGCTCTCCCCACGCGCGGATGCGTCAGCCGTGCCAACGTCCCGATTCTTCAGCCTTACTGCATGGCACCTGCGTTGCAGTTACTCCTCGCCCAGGAAGGACAAGACAACCCAGGAGGAGCGCGATGGCTGCCCGGTTCGATTCGACCTTGCAAGACGAGTTCCGCCGCCGGCTCCTCGAGAGCCGCCAGAGCCTCCTGCACACGGTGGCCGCCAGCGACGAGGAGATCTCGGCGCTCGAGGCCCCGGGCCCCGGCGACTCGCCGGACGACGCCTCGGCCCGGTCGATGACCACGCTGATGTCGCGGCTGGCCGGGCAGGAGAAGCGGGAGCTCGACGAGGTGGCCGCCGCGCTGCGCCGGCTGGGATCGGGCGCGTACGGGATGTGCGAGAGCTGCCGTGAGCCAATCGCGCTCGCGCGGCTGCGGGCGGTGCCCGCGGCGCGCTACTGCGTGCACTGCCAGGAGAGCAAGGAGGTCGTTCCGTGATCAAGGGACTGCTGCTGATGCTGTTGCTCGCCGCCGGCGCGGAGGCGCAGGACAGCGCGTTGGCGGCCCGGGGGCAGAGCGTCTTCAAGGACCAGGGCTGTTACGGCTGCCACACCGTGGGCAAGACGGGCACGCCGATCGCGACCGACCTCTCGCGGATCGGCACGAAGCACGACCAGGCGTATCTCGGGGCGTGGCTGCGCGATCCGGCGCAGCAGAAGCCGCGCCAGCACATGCCGAAGCTCAAGCTGACCGAGGCCGAGGTGCAGGCCCTCACCGCCTACCTCGGATCGCTGCGGTGAGGGGGAGACCCCGGCGCGGCTGAGCGGCCGAGCATGGCGCGCCCACGCCACATCGGGGTGCTGACCGCGGGCGGCGACTGCCCGGGGATGAACGCCGCGGTGCGCGCGGTGGTGAAGACCGCGGAGCACCGACACGAGCTCCGGGTGACGGGGTTCCTCGACGGCTTCGCCGGGCTGCTCGCGGATCGCGCCCGCCCGCTCGGATTCGACGACGTGGCCGGGATCCTCGTGCAGGGCGGTACCATGCTGGGCGCCTCCAACCGCGACGATCCGTTCCACGTTCCGATCACGGGCGGAGGCTACGAGGATCGATCGGACGCGGTGCTGGCGACCGCGGCGCGGCACGGGCTCGACGGCCTGGTGGTGGTCGGCGGCGACGGCAGCCTCACGATCGCCCGGCGGCTCGCCGCCCGCGGCCTGCCGATCGTCGGCATCCCGAAGACCATCGACAACGACGTGTCGGGCACCGACATCACGGTGGGCTTCGACTCGGCGCTCTGCGTGGTGACCGAGGCCCTCGATCGGCTGCACACCACCGCGGCCGCCCATCACCGGGTCATGGTCGTCGAGGTGATGGGCCGGCAGGCGGGCTGGATCGCCCTCGAGGGCGGCATCGCCGCGGGCGGGGACGTCGTCCTGATCCCGGAGATCCCGTTCCGCTACGAGGCGGCCGCCGCCGGCATCCTCGCGCGTGCCCATCGCGGCCGCCGCTTCTCGATCGTGGTGGTGGCGGAGGGTGCCCTCTGTCCCGACGGGGGCCCGGTGGTGCGCCGGCGGATCGCCGACAGCCCGGAGCCGATCCGCCTGGGCGGGGTGGGGGCGGTGGTCTCCGACGCGCTCGAGGCCCTCGTGCCCTTCGAGGTGCGCTACGTCGTGCTGGGGCACCTGCAGCGCGGCGGGGTCCCGACCGCGTTCGATCGGATGCTGGCGACCCGGTTCGGGGTCGCGGCGGTGACCGCGCTCGCCGAGGGCGCCTCCGGGTGCATGGTGGCCCTGCACGGCGATCGGATCGAGCGCGTGCCCATCGACGAGAGCGTCACCCGCCCGCGCCTCGTCGATCCGCTCGGGGAGCGCGTGACGGTGGCGCGGAGCGTGGGGACGATCTTCGGGGACGAGGTCTCCGCCTAGGACTCGCGCCCGGTCGCGCCGCTCCGGCCCGCTCGGCCCCGCAGGTAGACGAACCAGTAGACCGCGCCCACCAGCACCCCGCCGCCGATGATGTTGCCGACCGTGACCGGCGCCAGGTTGCGCATCAGGAACGCGCTCCACGTCGGCGCGGCGGCGCCCGCGGCCGGCGCGTGCGCGCCGAGCCACTCCGGATCGAGGGCAGTGACGAAGATCGCGTAGGGCACGAAGTACATGTTCGCCACCGAGTGCTCGAAGCCGGCGGCCACGAACGCGCTGATCGGCGGCACGATCGCGAGGATCCGGTCGGCGGTGGTCCGCGCGCTGTAGCCGAGCCACACCGCGAGGCACACGAGCGCGTTGCCCAGCATGCCGAGCACCACCGCCTGGACCGGATGGAGCGCGAGCTTGTCCTGGGCGATGGCGAAGGCGGCCTCGCCGAACGCGCCGTTGCCGCCGCGGGCGGTCCCGGCCAGGCAGACCGCGAGCGCGGTCGCGGCGGCCCCCGCGAAGTTGCCCACGAACACGATGATCCAGTTGCGGAGGAGCGCGGGGGTGCTCACCCGGCCGCTCGCCCACGCCATCACGATCAGGTTGTTGCCGGTGAAGAGCTCGGCGCCGCCCACCACCACCAGGATGAGCCCGAGGCTGAAGGCGACCCCGCCGAGCACGCGGGCGGGCCCCCAGGGCAGGGCGGACGATCCGGCCAGCGCGGTGGTGGCGAAGACCGCACCGAGCGCGATGAAGGCGCCGGCCAGGATCGCGAGCACGAAGAGCCGCGGGGCGTCCATCGACGTCTTCGCCACCCCGATCGTCTCGGCGCGCTCCGCCATCTGAGGCGGCAGCAGGGCATCCATCGCGGCACCTCCCTCGGGCCGAGTATGCCCCGGGGACGCGCCGGGGGCTGTAGCATAATCGGACCTGTGGACGAGCCCCGGAAGACCTTCCCGGTCGTCGAGCAAGCGTTCGCCCGCGCGTCGGGAGCGCCCCTCATCACCGGCAACGACGTGCGCCTGCTCAAGGACGCGGGCCAGAACTACCCGGCGTGGCTCGAGGCCATCGGGGCGGCGGAGCACACGATCCACTTCGAGAGCTACATCATCCACGACGACGCGACCGGACGGGAGTTCGCCCGCGCGCTCGCGGCGCGCGCGCGCGCGGGCGTCCGGGTGCGCGTGATCTACGACTGGCTCGGCGGGGTCGGCAAGACCGGCCGGCGGTTCTGGCGCGACCTGCGCGCGGCGGGCGTCGAGGTGCGCGCCTTCAATCCGCCGGGCCTGTCGAGCCCGTTCGCCTGGCTGGGGCGCGATCACCGGAAGATGCTCGCGGTCGACGGGCGGGTCGCGTTCGTCACCGGCCTCTGCGTGGGCCGCTACTGGGTGGGCGATCCCGAGCGCGGGATCGAGCCCTGGCGCGACACCGGCGTGGCGGTCCGCGGGCCGGCGGTGGCCGCGCTCGAGGAAGCGTTCGCCCGGATGTGGGCGCTGGCCGCCGGGTCGCCGGCGGCCGGCGCCTCGCGGCTGGCCCGTGATCGCGCCGCGCCCGCCGGGCAGATGGCGCTGCGGGTGATCGCGAGCGTGCCGGGCACCGCCGCCGTATACCGCCTGGACCAGCTGGTCGCGGCGGCGGCCCGGAGGACGCTCTGGCTCACCGACGCCTACTTCGTCGCGACATCCACCTACGTGCAGGCCCTGAGCTCGGCCGCCGGCGACGGCGTCGACGTGCGCCTGCTGGTGCCCGGCTCCAGCGACATCTGGGTGCTGCGGGGCCTGTCGCGGGCCGGCTATCGCCCGCTCCTCGAGTCGGGCGTGCGCGTCTACGAGTGGAACGGGTCCATGCTGCACGCCAAGACCGCGGTCGCGGACGGTCGCTGGGCCCGCGTGGGCTCGACCAACCTGAACCTCCAGTCCTGGTTCGGGAACTGGGAGCTCGACGTGGCGGTGGAGGACGAGGGCTTCGCGCAGGCCATGGAGCGGATGTACCTCGACGACCTCACGCGCGCCACCGAGATCACGCTCTCCGTGCGCTCGCGCGTGGTGCGGACCGCGCCCGCGCCGCGTCGCCGGGACGCCCGACGGCGCGGCAGCGCCGGCCGGGCCGCCGCCGGGGCGGTGAGCATCGGCAGCGCGGTGGGCGCCGCGGTGACCGGGCGCCGCGCGCTGGGCCCGGCCGAGGCGCGCATCATGGGTGGCGCCGGGGTCACGCTCGTCGCGCTGGCCCTCCTCGGCCTCGTCTGGCCGCGGGTGATCGCGGTGCCGGTGGCGGTGATCGCGCTGTGGGTGGCGCTCGGCCTGCTGCTCCACGCGCGCACGCTCCATCGCGAGCGAACCGAGCGCGCGAAGCGCGAGAACCAGGACTGAGCCCGCGCCGCGGGCGACCGGCCGCCGCTATCGGAGCGGGGCCGAGCTCCCGACGCCGAGGATGCCGTGGCTGCCGTCCAGCGGCAGGGTCACCGTGAACGTGGTGCCCTTGCCCACCTGGGACTCCACGTCCACGCTGCCCTGGTGATCGTGGATGATGCCGTGGCTGACCGAGAGCCCGAGCCCGGTGCCGTCGGGCTTGGTGGTGAAGAAGGGGTCGAAGATCTTGAGCAGGATCTCGGGCGCGATGCCGGTTCCGGTGTCGCGGACCACCAGCCGGACCGAGCGGGCCTCGGGGTCGTAGCCGGTCTCGATGGTGATCTCGCCGCCCGCGTCCGGCATGGCCCGCCGGGCATTGGTGAGCAGGTTCAGCAGCACCTGTCCGATCGCGTTGGCGTCGGCCATGATCTCGGGCAGGGCCTCGTCCTGTCGCAGGGTCACCTGCACGTGCGCCCGGTCCATGTCCTTCCGGACGAGCTGCAGGATCTCCTCGACGACCCGGTTCAGGTTGACCGGGGCGCGCACCCCGGAGGACTGGCGGGCGAAGGACAGCAGGCCCTGCGTGATCGAGGCCACCCGCCGGGCGTGGCGCAGGATCACCTCGAGGTCCTTGCGCATCTCGGCGGGCAGCTCCTCGCCCTCGGCCTCGAGCAGCATCACCTCGACGCGCGAGGTGATGATGCCGATGGGGTTGTTGATCTCGTGCGCGATGCCCGCGGAGAGGGTGCCGAGGGCGGCGAGCTTGTCGGCCTGCCGGGCCGCGCGCTGGAACGCCAGGCGCTCGCTGATGTCGGTGACGAAGGCGATGGCCCGGATGCCGTCGTCGGTCTCCACGAAGCTCAGGCTGACCTCCACCGGGAACTCGGTGCCGTTCTTCTTGATCCCGGCCAGGTCGAGCCCCCGTCCCATGGAGCGGACGCGGGGCGCGGCCATGTAGCCGGCGCGGTGGACCACGTGCGTCGCCCGCGCGCGACGCGGGATCAGGGCCTCGACCGGCTGGCCGATCAGCTCGGCGCGCTCGTAGCCGAACATCTTCTCCGCCTTGTCGTTGATCCGCACGATGGCGCCCGCCGCGTTGGTGATCACGATGCTCTCGGAGGCGGACTCGAGGAAGGCGCGGGAGGTGGCTTCGCTGCGGCGGAGGGCCTCCTCCGCCGCCTTCTGCGCGCCGATGTCGCGGCCCACGATCGAGATGCCGATCAGCCGGTCGGGCGCGTCCCGGATCGGCGACACGGTGAGGAAGACGTGGACCCGCCGGCCGTCCTTCGTGACGTGCTCGGTCTCGAACCGCTCGGTCGTCTGCTGCCGCCGGACGCGATCGAGGGCCGCCGCCATCTCGGCCCGCCGCTCGCCCGCCGGGAGCAGGTCGATGGGTCGGCCCTGCACCTCGGCCTCGCGGTGACCGAAGAGCCGCTCGGCCCCGCGGTTCCAGGTCAGGATGCGCCCCTCGAGGTCCAGGCCG
>DATFAJ010000724.1:0-3795 GCA_035254745.1 Candidatus Methylomirabilota bacterium
CTCGAGAACCACCTTGCGTACGTCGGCGGGATCGACCGGCACCCACCCCAGGCTCGGAGTGTAGAACTCGGCCCGGCAGTGCTGCGCCCGCGTGATGTCGCCGCTCTTGCCGAGGCACTTGAACTCGGCGGCGTCGGCCACCCGCACCCCGTAGACGTCGCGCGCGGGCAACCCCGCCGCGCGGGCCAGTCCCACGAAGAGCGCGTTGAGGTCGGCGCACTTGCCCCCCAGGTTGCCGGTCTCGAGCATCGCGCGGATGTCCCCGACCCCGCAGCCGCGCACCTTGGGATCGCGGAAGGTGTTCTCGACGATCCACTCGTAGATCGCGCGGGCCTTCTCCACGTCGCCGTCGATGCCCTTGGTGATCTGCTGCGAGGTCTTCTTCACGATGCCGTCGGTCCGCACGAGCCGCGACGACTCGCGATAGCGGGCGAGGGTGGCCCGGTCCTCGGGCGCCGGATTGCCGCCCGGTCGGCCGACGTCCACGAGGCGGTCGCGCGTGGCGAAGCGCGTCGTCACCTCGACCACGGGCGCGCTCTCCCCGGCCGGCCACTCCGCGTAGAGGATCCCGGCGCCGTACTTCTCGTCGCGGTAGACGCGGGCGACGGTGGCGTTGCCGGTCCAGGTCTGCCCGAGGCTCTTCTGGTAGTCGGTGTCGACCTGCAGCGGCAGCGGCAGCCACACCCGCGAGGGCCCGGTGGGGTTCGCCAGCTCCGCCCGCGTGACGACCTCGAAGGCGCGCCACCGGGACTCGTCCGGCTGCGCGGCCCGGGCGATGCCGCCCGGGCGCGACCATCCGCCGATCGTCGCCCCGGCCGCCACCGCGATGCTACTCTTGAGAAAGCTCCGTCGCTCCATGAAGTGCCCCCTGGTCGTCCGATGCGCTGCAGGTCGCCCGGCCGGATCGCCAAGCGCCCCGCTATCCTACAGGCGCCGTTTCAAACGTCCAATTCGTTGTGCCGATGCGGCAATGGATCAGCATAGGCCGCGCCTATGACGTCCGCTCGAGCCCGGGAGCCACGACATTCTTGGATATGACCCGGACGCCGTGGTATTTCAGGGATATCTACACGACGCGTTCGACTGCGGCCAGGCCGTGCATGCCCCCGAGCAGCCCTGCATGAAGGTGCTGCTCATCCGGCACGCTCCCGCGGTCAGGACCGGGACGGGTGGCATCCGCGACCACGACCGGCCCCTGACCCCCCGGGGACGCCGCCGCTTCCGGGAGGCGGCCCGGGGGCTGGCCCGCATCGCCGACCGCCCCGACATCCTGCTGACGAGCCCGCTCACCCGCGCGCGCGAGACCGCCGAGATCGCGGCCGCGGCCTTCAAGCGGGTCACGCCCCGGATCGAGCCCGCGCTCGGGCAGGACGACGTCGACGTGCTCGTGACCGCGCTCAAGCGGTATCGCCCCGACGCGACCGTCGCGCTGGTCGGCCACGAGCCCACCCTGTCCGGCCTGCTCGCCCACCTGCTCGGCATGCACCAGGGCGACGATCGCTTCGCCTTCAAGAAAGGCGGCGCGGCCCTCGTGCACCTGCCGGACGGGCCGTCGATGCCGGGGCAGCTGCGCTGGTTCGTCAAGCCCCGGATCCTGAGACTGGTCGGCTGCCGCTGACCGTGAGCTCGGACCTCGTCGCCATCGTCGACCTCGGCTCCGCCGCGGTCCGCTTTCTCCTCGCCCAGATCCGACCCCGGGCCGGCTTCCGCATCCTGGCCCAGGAGCGCGTGCCGACGCGCCTCGGGGGCGGCGCGCCCGGAACCCTGCCCCGCCGGGCCATCGACCTGACCCTGCGGGCGGTGCACCGGTTCTTCGCGCGTCACTCGCCGCAGGACCAGGGCCCGCGGATCGTGGCCATCGCCACCTCGGCGGTCCGGGACGCGCGCAACCGCGAGCGCCTCCTCGATCCGCTGCGACGGAACGAGGGCATCGAGGTGCGGGTGCTCAGCGCGCGGGAGGAGGCGCGCTTCGGCGTGGCGGCGGCGCTCGACAGCCTGCCCTTCGCGAAGGGCCTGGTCGCGGACCTGGGCGGCGCCAGCCTGCAGCTCAGCCGGGTGCGCCACCGGCGGGTGGTCTCCACCGCGAGCCTGCCGCTGGGCGCGGTGCGGATCACCGAGCGCTTCCTCCCACGAGACCCGCCGACACCGCGCGAACTGCGCGCGCTGCGGGCGGAGATCCGCGCGCGACTGCAGACCGCGCTGCCGCTGGCCGATCGTGGCGAGGTGCTGGTCGCGCTGGGAGGCACCGTGCGCACCCTCGCCAGCGTCCACCTGCGCGCGAACCCGGGCGAGCGGAAGCACCGCCACGGGCTCGTGCTGCGCCAGTCCGACGTGACCGCGATCCGGGAGCGGCTCGAGGCGCTCTCGTCGCGCGGCCGACGGAGGATCCGCGGCCTCAAGGCCGAGCGGGCCGACATCATCCTCGCGGGCGCGATGGTCATCGAGGACGTGATGATCAGCGGGGGGTACCTGAGCCTCCTGGTCTGCACGCGCGGCGTGCGCGACGGCGTGCTCCTCCACGAGGCGTCGCGCAAGCGCAGCACCCTGCCGGCCGGCTAGGCCGCACCTCCGCCAGCCGGCCTTGACACGCCGGCGAATCGTAGGAGGATAGGAGGGCGGTCGGCCCGGAGGTCTCCCTCCCAAGTGCTTGGATTCGTGCGGGACGGGGCCGTGTCGACGCGAGAAGCGGGCGGTTTCGTAACAATTCCGTAATTTGACGCTTCGGGTCTGGCCGACGACACTCTCGCCATGCCCGCGGCCGGCCGCCCTCCCCTCTTGCTCCCGAGGTCTTCGATGAGCCCGTTTCCCCCGGATGCGTTCGTCAATCGCGAGCTCTCCTGGCTCGAGTTCAACCGTCGCGTGCTGGAGGAGGCCCAGGACTCCACGGTGCCCCTGCTCGAGCGGGTGAAGTTCCTCGCGATCTTCAGCTCCAACCTCGACGAGTTCTTCATGGTGCGGGTCGCGGAGCTGAAGCGGCGGATCCGCGCCGGCGACACCGCCGCCGGGCCGGACGGCCTCTCCCCCACGGAGACGCTCGCCGCGGTCGCCGACAAGGTGCACCGGCTGGTCGACGCCCAGCATCGCTGTTACCTCGAGGAGCTGGGGCCGATCCTCGCCTCGGAGGGCATCCGGCTCGTCCGGCCGAAGGAGGTGACCTCCGAGCAGGAGCGCTTCCTCGAGGATTATTTCCGTCGCACCCTGATGCCGATCCTGACTCCCCTCGCGATCGATCCGGGCCACCCCTTCCCGCACCTCGCGAACCGGGCGCTCTGCCTGGTGGTCACGGTCAAGCCGGTCACGGCCAGCGTCCTGCCCCACGCCACGCTCACCGTGGTGCACATCCCGGGGCAGATCGTGCCCCGCTTCGTGGCGCTGCCCGGCCCCGCGGGCCAGCACGCCTTCATGCTGCTCGAGGACGTGATCCGCCTCCAGCTCCCCACGCTCTACACCGGCTACGAGATCGTCTCCTGCCACGCGATCCGGATCACGCGCGACGCGGAGATCGCGGTCGGGCGCAAGACCGCGGTGGACCTCCTGACCAGCGTCGAGGCCGGCGTGCGCGAGCGCCGCATGGGAGACGCGGTGCGGCTGCAGTACGACGCCGATCTTCCCTCCCCGCTGCTGGCGATGCTCGTCGACGAGCTCGAGCTCGGCCCCGACGATCTCTACGCGGGCACCGGCTTCACCGCCTTCTCGGACCTCTTCCAGCTCTATGCGGCGGTGGACCTCCCGCGGCTCAAGGATCAGCCCCTCCCGCCGCGACCGGTGGCGGCCTTCGAGAGCAGCCCCGACATC
>DATFAJ010000725.1:0-4045 GCA_035254745.1 Candidatus Methylomirabilota bacterium
CGAAATCGCATGCGAGGGCCTTGAAGAACACGTGAGCGGTACCGGAGCAATCCTAGTGCCACGCGGGCCGGACCGGAAGACCCTGTAAATGGTCGCGATGGTCCGACCAGGGCGGGACACCCCTGCCCCAGTGTCGTGGGAATTCCGTGGGCATGCGCGCGCCGGGAAGATCGGAACGTCGATTCGGCGCACGCTTGGGGCGGGCACCCGGCTTGCACGACCGATGGGCATGACTACGATACGCATCCTCGCGCTGCTGGTTCTGCTGGTCTCCGCCGCCGGCTGTGGGGCCGCGGCGACGAGTGGGCAGTCCGATCTCGCGGCATCCCCGCGCGAGCCCTCGAGCACCGCGGTCGCCACGGAGCGTCCGGACGAAGGCGTCATGACTCCCACGGCCGTGCCGCCGTCCCCCGAGGAATTCGTTCCGGCCGCCCGGCTGGGCGATATCTACTTCGAATTCGACGCCCACGAGGTCCGCGCCGAGGACGTGCGCGTGCTCGACGCGAACGCGGCATGGCTCCGGGCCACGCCGAACGCGCTGGTGCTGATCGAGGGGCACGCCGACGAGCGCGGGACCAGCGAGTACAACCTGGGGCTCGGCGACCTGCGCGCCGCCGCCGCCATGACCTACCTGATGGCCCACGGGGTGCCGGCGGCCCGCATGGTCGCGATCTCCTACGGCAAGGAGCGGCCGATCTGCACCGAGCACGAGGAGAGCTGCTGGGCACAGAATCGCCGGGCCCACTTCCTGGTCAAGCTGCTCTGAGCCCCGCGATGGAGCTCCTGCCACCCGGCAGCGCCGACGAGCTCGGCCCGGCCAAGGTCGTCCTGATCCGCGACCCGCGGGCCGCGCTCGAGGCCGTCGTCGTCGTCGACAACGTCGCGTGCGGCCCGGCCATCGGCGGAATCCGCATGGCCCCCGACGTCACGCTCGCGGAAGTGGCGCGGCTCGCCCGGGCCATGACCATGAAGAACGCGGCGGCCGGCCTGGCCCACGGCGGCGGCAAGGCCGGCATCGTCGCCGACCCCGCCGCCAATGCTGAAGACAAGGAGCGCCGGGTCCGGACCTTCGCGCGGGCGATCCGATCTCTGACGGAATACATCCCGGGGCCCGACATGGGCACCGACGAGCGCTGCATGGCGTGGGTCGAGGACGAGATCGACCGGGCCGTCGGCCTGCCGCGGGTGATCGGCGGCATCCCGCTCGACGAGATCGGGGCCACCGGCCTGGGCGTGGCCGTCGCGGCCGAGGTCGCGGCGCCGGAGGCCGGGATCTCCCTCGCCGGCGCGCGCGTGGCCGTCGAGGGCTTCGGCGCGGTGGGCCAGCACGCCGCACGCTTCCTCGCCGCCCGCGGAGCCCGGCTCGTCGCCGCCTCCGACAGTCGCGGTGCCATTCACGAGCCCGCCGGGCTCCCGATCGACGCCCTGATCGCCCACAAGCGGGCGGGGCGGCCGCTGGCCGGCTTCTCGGGCGGCCGCGCGATCGCCCGCGAGGCGCTGATCGGCGTCCCGTGCGACATCTGGATTCCCGCCGCCCGCCCCGACACGCTCACCGCCGACAACGTGAAGGATCTGAAGGCCCGGCTGGTGATCCAGGGCGCGAACATCCCGGCCACCGGGCCGGCCGAGGAGTGGATGCACGCCCACGGCATCCTGAGCATCCCCGACTTCATCGCCAATGCGGGCGGGGTCATCTGCGCCGCGATCGAGTACCACGGCGGCACGGAGGCCCAGGCCCTGGCGGTCATCGAGGAGCGCATCCGCGCCAACACCCGCGAGACGCTCGAGCGGGCGCACGCGGATCGGGTGCCGCCCCGGCAGGCCGCGACCCGGATGGCCACCGCCCGCGTGCGCGAGGCGATGGGCTACCGCCGGCCCTGAGCGCGGAGGCGACGACGCGACATCGAGGCGATCGCGGCTGGCGGCAGATCGGTCTCCGGGACGCGCTCGCGGGCGTGCTCGCCCTGGTCCTCGCGGCGCCGCTCCCGCTGCTCGCCCAGCAGCCGGTCGCGCCCAGGGCCTTCGCCCCGGAGGAGCTGGAGCAGCTCGCGGCGCCGATCGCGCTCTACCCCGACCCGCTCCTCGCCCAAGTGCTCATGGCGGCCACCTACCCGCTCGAGGTCGTCATGGCGGCTCGATTCCTCCAGGCCAATCCCGGCCTCGCCGGCCCGGCCCTGAACGAGGCGCTCACCACCCAGAACTGGGACGACAGCGTGAAATCGCTGGTCGCGTTCCCCCAGGTCCTCGGCATGATGAACGAGCAGCTCGCGTGGACCCAGAAGCTGGGCGACGCATCCCTGGGGCAGCGGGAAGAGCTGATGGAGGCGATCCAGCGTCTCCGCGCGCGGGCGGGGGCCGAGGGCACGCTCGCCACCACCCCGCAGCAGGTGGTCACCGTGGAGCCCCCGCCGGCCGGGGGGGCACCGATCATCGGCATCGAGCCGGCCGAGCCCGGCGTGGTCTACGTGCCGAGCTACGATCCGCTGGTCGTCTACGGCCCCTGGCCCTATCCGGCCTATCCGCCGTACTACTACTATCCGCCGGGCTGGATCGTGGGCGGCTTCTTCACCTTCGGCGTCGGCATCGTCGTGGGCACGGCGCTCTGGGGACGGTGTGACTGGCATCGCCATCGGCTCGACCTCGACGTCGTCCGCTACCAGCGCTTCACGCGCGTCGTGAACACCGACCGGGATCGGAGCGAGCTGATTCGCGGGAGGCTGATCCCGGGAGGCGAGCGCCTGCCGTGGGAGCACAGCCCCGAGCATCGGCGCGGCGTCCTGTACCGCACCGAGAGCCTGCAGCGCGTGTTCGGCCGGCCGGTCGCGCCGGACCCGGTAGCCCGGGAGATCTTCCGCGGGCGAGAGGACGCGGGACGCCCGCAGCCCGGGCGCGCGCCCGGCGTCGAGATCCGGCCCGGCCCGGAGCCCGGGCGCACACCGGGCGCCGACATCCGGCGCGGTCCGACCCCGAGGCCGGAGCGAGGTCCAGAGGCCCCCGCCCCGGGTCGTCCGATCGCCCCCCGCGTCACCCCGCGCGAGCCCGGCGTCTTCCAGGGCCTCGGCCGCGGCCCGGACACGCGAACCTACAGCGATCGGGGCCGCGAGAGCCGTCGAAGCATCGGCCCATCGCCCAGGCCCGCTCCATCTGCCCCGGCTCGACCGGGCCCATCTCGACCGGCTCCGTCGCGACCCGGCCCCTCGGGCCCGAGCCACGGCGCGGCGCCGGGCGGCGGAGGTCGGCGATGATCCTGGCGCGGATCGTGGCGGCGGTGGTCCTCCTGTGGGCGGCGGGCTCGAGCGCCGCCGCGCCGGCTACGCTCCCGCACTTTCCGTCTCCCGAGGCCGCCGTCGCGGCCCTCGTCCAGGCGACGCGGGCGAGCGACACCGCGATGCTGCTGGGCGTGCTCGGGCCGGACGCCCGGGCGCTCGTCGCCTCGGGCGACGACGTGGCCGATCGACAGAGCCGCGAGCGCTTCGTCCGCGCCTACGACGAGGCCCACCGGCTCGCCGAGGTCGGCCCGGGGATGCGCGTCCTCACCGTCGGCCGAGACGAGTGGCCCATGCCGATCCCGCTCGTCCAGGACGCCGCGGGGTGGTGGTTCGACACGTCCCGGGGTCGGGAAGAGATCCTCAACCGCCGCATCGGGCGGAACGAGCTCAGCGCGGTCCAGGTCTGCCTCGCCTACGTCGACGCCCAGCGCGAGTACTACGTGCGCGACCCCGACGGCGACGCCCTGCTGCAGTACGCGCAGCGCTTCCGCAGCACGCCCGGCAAGCGCGACGGGCTCTACTGGGACGCGCGCCCCGACGAGGCGCCGAGCCCGCTGGGCGCGCTGGTCGCGCGGGCCGAGGCGGCAGGCTACCCCACGAAGCGTCCGAGTGGCGGGCGCATCCCCTACTGGGGGTACTATTACCGCATCGTGAAGGCCCAGGGACCGCACGCACCGGGCGGAGCCTACGACTACGTCGTGCGCGGCAACATGATCGGCGGCTTCGCGCTGGTCGCCTATCCGGCCGAGTACGGCGCCTCCGGCGTGATGACCTTC
>DATFAJ010000726.1:0-4571 GCA_035254745.1 Candidatus Methylomirabilota bacterium
GGACCGCGCACACCATCGCGAGCCCGATGCCGGTGTTGCCGCTGGTCGGCTCCACCAGCGTCGCGCCCGGCTTGAGCGCCCCGCGCCGCTCCGCGTCCTCCACCATGGCCAGCGCGATCCGATCCTTCACGCTGCCGCCCGGGTTGAGCGACTCCATCTTGGCCAGGACGGCGGCGCCGCCGGGCTTCGGAACCCGGTTCAGCCGCACCAGTGGGGTCGCCCCGATCAGCTCGAGCACCGAGGCCGCCATCCGGGGCCGGGACGGCACAGCCGCTCTCTTGGTCGTCATGGCGAGATCCTGTCCGAACCGCGCGGGTGTCGGGTATGGGTGATCAGATGTGGTACATGGGGCGGGCGGCGCTGCGTCGCTCCGCGGCGCGCCGGCGCAGGTCCTCGAGGGTCGTGCGGTCGACGACCGCGGCCACCGCGCTCTCGATCTCCCGCCACAGCTCGCCGAGCCCGGCCGCGTCCTCGGGCGCGGCGCCGCGCCCGCCGCGCCGCGGCGCGTCCGGCTCGGCCGACGGGCCCTCCACCGCCCGCAGGATCGCGCCGACCGTGATCTGGTCGGGGGGCCGGCTCAGGCGGTAGCCGCCCGCGGAGCCGCGTCGCGCGTAGAGGAAGCCGCTGCGCTTGAGCTGGAGCAGCACCTGCTCCAGGTATCGCTGCGGGATCGACTGCCGCGCCGCGATGTCCTGGATCGGCTGCAGGTCCGGGCCATCGTGCAGGGCCAGATCCACCATCGCCTTGATGGCGTACTCGCCCTTGGCCGAGATCCTCACGCGCGCCCCTGCTCGAGAAGCCGCGCCGCGTCCTTGGCGAAGTAGGTGATGACGATGTCGGCCCCCGCGCGGCGGATCCCGGTGAGAGCCTCCAGCATCGCGCGCTCCTCGTCGAGCCAGCCGAGCTGGGCCGCCGCCTTGAGCATGGCGTATTCGCCGGAGACCGAGTAGGCCGCCACCGGGAGGCCGAACTCCCCCTTCACGCGGGCGATGATGTCGAGATACGGGAGCGCCGGCTTCACCATGACGATGTCCGCGCCCTCGTCCACGTCGAGGGCCACCTCGCGCATCGCCTCGAGGGCGTTGGCGGGGTCCATCTGGTAGGAGCGCCGATCGCCGAACTGCGGGGTGGAGTCCGCCGCCTCGCGGAACGGCCCGTAGAACGCGGACGCGTACTTCGCCGAGTAGGCCATGATCGGCGTCTCGGTGAATCCGCCCTCGTCGAGGCCCTCCCGGATGGCGGCCACGCGGCCGTCCATCATGTCGGAGGGCGCGACCATGTCCGCGCCGGCCTCGGCGTGGGAGATCGCGGTCCGCGCGATCAGCTCGAGCGACGGATCGTTCTTGACCCGCCCGTCCTCCACCACCCCGCAGTGCCCGTGGCTCGTGTACTCGCACAGGCACACGTCGGTGATCACCAGCAGATCGGGGATGGTGTCCTTCACCGCCCGCACCGCCTGCTGGATGATGCCGTCCTCCGCGTAGGCCTCGGTGCCCCGCGGATCCTTGTCGCGCGGCAGCCCGAACAGGAGCACCGCGGGGATCCCCATCGACGCCGCGTCCTTGCACTCCTTGAGCAGCTCGTCGATCGAGAGCCGGTACTGGCCGGGCATGGATCCGATGGGCTCGCGCACCCCGCGCCCGTGGACCGCGAAGAGCGGGTAGACGAAGTCGTCGGCCCGCAGCGCGGTCTCGCGCACCATCGAGCGCAGCAGGGGGGACTCACGGAGGCGGCGGGGACGGTAGATGGGGAACGGCATGCGCTAGCTCCTTGCCGGCTCGAAGTGGGCCACGATGGCGCGCGCGAGGCCCGGGATGGTGTAGTCGGTGGGCACGATCCGGGGCACGAGCCCGCGCCCCTGGGCGGTGGCCCGGGTGATGGGACCGATGCAGGCGACGGTGACCCCGGCCATCAGCCGCGGCAGCTCGGCGGCCCCGAACAGGGCGCAGAAGCTCCGCACGGTGGACGAGCTGGTGAACGTGACCACGTCCACCCGACCTTCCGAGAGGGCCTCGCGGAGGCCCGGAGCCTGCTCGGTCGCGGAGCGGGTGCGATACGCCGGCACCTCGGTGACGGCCGCCCCGAGGGCGGCCAGCTCGCGGACGAGCAGGTCGCGCGTCTCCGCCGCGCGCGGCAGCAGCACGCGCTCGCCCGGCCGGATCAGCGGCCGCAGCCGCTCCACGAGGGCCTCCGCCACGTACTCGCCCGGCACGACCTCGGGCGCCAGGCCCCAGGCCGTGAGCCCCGACGCGGTGGCGGGGCCGATGGCGGCGATCCGGGCGCCCTCGAGCATCGCGCGGCCGCGGCCGGTGGCGTCGACCCTCCGGCGCACCATGGCGACCCCGTTCACGCTCGTGAAGATCACCCAGGTGAAGGTGCCGTCGAGGGCGGCGTCGAGTGGGTCCCACGACTCCGGCGGCTCGATGGCGATGGTCGGCACCAGGAGCACCCGGGCCCCCGCGGCCTCGAGCAGCTCGGCGAAGGCCCCCGCCTGCTCCCTGGCGCGCGTGACCAGGACGACTCGACCGGTCAATGGTTTACCCGCTTCCACCTGAGTCACCACCTGATCAGCCACGGCTCGCATCGAGCAGCGCCCTTGCCCCCTTCGCCAGAAGCTCCTCCGCCACCGCCGTCCCGAGCCGTGTGGCCTCGACCGGCCCACCGCTGGCCCGAGACCGCAGCACGGTCAGGCCGTCCAGGCTCGCCACGACCCCGGTCATGACCAGGGCGGCCCCCTCGTGCCGCGCGTGACCGGCCACCGGCGTGTGGCAGTCGGCCGCGAGCCGCTCCAGGAACGCCCGCTCGGCCAGGGCCTCCGATCTGCTCCGAGTGTCGTCCAGCCGCCCCAGAAGTTCAAGCACTTCCCGGTCGGCTTCGCGGGCTTCGATGGCCAGGATCCCCTGGCCGACTGCGGGCACGAACTCCTCGACGGGCAATGCGGTCAGGTTCGGCGGTGCGAGCCCGAGCCGGCGAAGCCCCGCGGCGGCCAGGATCGTGGCGTCGCACGAGCCGGCGGTGAGCTTCTCGATGCGCGTCTCCACGTTGCCGCGGATCGGCTCCGGCCGCAGGTCCGGACGGCGGGCCAGCACGAGCGCCCGGCGGCGCAGGCTCGACGTGCCGACGCGCGCGCCGGGCGTCAGCCCGTCCCAGCCGCCGGGCCCCCGCGTGAGCAGCACGTCGGCGGGGTCCTCACGGGCGGGAAACGCGGCGAGGATCAGGCCGGCGGGCAGCGTGGCCGGCATGTCCTTCAGGCTGTGCACGCCGACGTCCACCTGGCCCGCGAGCAGCGCTTCCTCGATCTCCTTCACGAAGAGCGCCTTGCCTCCGAAGTCGGCGAGGGCGACCTGGGCGAGCCGGTCACCGCTGGTGCGGATCACCACGATCTCGACCTGGGCGCCGTGGGCGCGCAGCGCGGCGGCCACCTGCTCGCACTGCACGAGCGCGAGGCGGCTGCCTCGCGTGCCGAGGCGGATATTCATCATTCCGTCGGGCATTATTCCGTCGGCCGCAGCCCGAAGAGCTCCGAGATCATCTCCGTCCAGCGGCGCCCGTGGCCGGCCCGCGAGGAGTCCTTGAGCTTCACCATCGGCGCGTGGAGGACCTTGTTCACGATGGCCTGGCTGAGCGCGTCCATGACCCGGCGGGTGTCCTCGGGCGCGCCGGGCAGGCGGGCCAGCGCGCGCTCCAGCTCGGCGCGCCGGATCGCCTCGAGCTTCTCGCGCAGCGACACGATGGTGGGCACGACCTCGAGCTGCTGCAGGCGGCCCACGAACTTGACGACCTCGCGCTCGAGGAGCGCGTGGGCCCGCTGCGCCTCGCGCTGGCGCTCCTTGAGGTTGGACTCGACCACCGCGCGCAGGTCGTCGATGTCGTAGCAGAAGGCGCCGTCCAGGTCGTTGACCGCCGGCTCCACGTTGCGCGGCACCGCGATATCGATGAAGAAGAGCGGGCGCCCCCGGCGCGCCTCCAGGGCGGCCCGCGCCTGCGCCGCGGTCACGATGGGCTCGGGGGCGGCGGTGGACGTGATCACGATGTCCACCAGGGCCAGCGTCGCCTCGATCTGATCGAAGGGCACCGGGATCCCGCCGAGGCCGCGGGCCAGCTCCTGGGCCCGGCTCCACGTGCGGTTGGCCACGTACACCGGCAGTGCGCCCTGGTCGACCAGGTGGCGCGCGGCGAGCTCGCTCATCTCCCCCGCCCCGATCAGCAGCACCGCCTTGCCCTCGAGCCCCTCGAAGATCCGCCGCGCCAGCTCCACCGCCGCGTAGGAGATCGACACCGCGAGCCGCCCGACCAGGGTCTCCGACCGCACGCGCTTGGCCGCGCTGAACGCCTGGCTCATCAGGGCGTGGAGCACCGGGCCCGCGGTGCCGGCGGACTGGGCGAGCGCGAACGCGTCCTTCACCTGCCCCAGGATCTGCGGCTCGCCCAGCACCATGGAATCGAGGCTCGCGGCCACCCGGAACGCGTGGAGCGCGGCCTCGTCGCCGGTCGCGGTGTAGAGCAGCGGCTCGAGCTCCCGCCAGGCCATGCCGCGGTGGCTGCCGAGCCGGCTGAAGGCCTGCGAGCGC
>DATFAJ010000727.1:0-5805 GCA_035254745.1 Candidatus Methylomirabilota bacterium
GGCGCTGGGGATGCCCGGTAAGTACCAAACTTACCGGGCATGTTTTCTTCGAGCAGGGCCGCTGGAGGGGGCCCAGAAGGGCCTGAATCCGCCTCCGATGGTGACAAATTGGTGACAGTCTAGCTCGGTCAACTCCAGTGCGCCTAGCCGTCGTCAGCGCCGGTGGCGGGTGCGTTGAGCGGACTGGAGCGCGTCGATCGACTCCGCCGACCGGTTGAAGATGTCGGGCACGGGCCAGCCCTCGAGGCCGGCGTAGGCGTCGATCTGGGAGCGGTGATGGACCTCGTGCTCGATCATCATCATGAGCACGCGCCAGCCCGAGAGCGTGGCGCCGGGTGTATCGATCATCTCCACGCGGCGGGTGAGCCAGGCCGCGGGAGTCTCGCACAGGAGGACGCGGAACCGCTCAGCCGTCCGCTCGAGCCACGGCAGCCACGTCCGCTGGTCCCCTGGCTCGGCCTCGGCTTCTCCCCAGATCCAGCCCTCGCCGCGATAGGCGCTGGCGAAGTAGAGGCGAGAAGCGCCGATGTGGGTGACGATTTGGCCGATGCCCCAGCCAGCCTCGCCCGCGGCCGGCGGCGGCCGCCACGCCGTCGCCGCCGGGGGCAGCGCGGCAACGTCTCGTTCGGTTCGTCGCCTCACGCTGTCGAAGAACCGCAGATACGAGGCGATGTCCGTGATCATGGGTATCCTCCTGCAGGAGTTTGGCCTGGCCCGGTTAGAGGACTATGCCCCAGTCGACGGCCCGGGGGAAGCGCCCGCCCGCTGATAGATGATCAGCGAGTCCGGGAAGGCCCCTCGCGGCCGCCCCACCCCCACCCTGCGTGCCGCGCGCCGCACGGAGACGAGCTACTTGACGGACCCCGCGGTGAGGCCGCTGACGAGGTAGGGCTCGATGAGCGCGAAGAGGACGACGACCGGGACGATCGCGATCACCGAAGCGGCGAAGAGGAGGTCCCAGTGCTGGACGTAGGCGGTGACGTAGGTGGTGATGCCGACCGTGAGGGGGCGCATCGCGGCGTCGGTCATCAGGGTGAGCGCGACGATGTATTCGTTCCAGGCCGCGATGAACGCGAAGATGGTCGCGGTCACGATGCCGGGCAACGCCACCGGCAGGACGACGCGGAGCAGGGTGCCGGCGCGACCGCAGCCGTCCACCGCGGCCGCCTCCTCGATCTCACGCGGGATCGAGGCGAAGAAGGCGCGCAGGATCCAGATCGCGAAGGCCAGGTTGAAGGCCGCGTTGACCAGGATCAGCGCCGCGTAGGTGTTGATCAGGCCCAGCTCGAAGAACTCGCGGTAGAGCCCCACCACCAGCGCGGTCGGCGCGAACATCTGGGTCACCAGGACCAGGAACAGGAACGCCCCGCGGCCCGCGAAGCGGTGGCGCGCGGTGTGGTACGCGGCGGGCACCGCGGCCGCGATCACGAGCGCGGTGGAGACCACCGCCACCACCAGTGATACCCGGAGCCAGGACTGGAACTCGGGATCGCGCAGCACCGCCCAGAAGTTCTGCGGCCGCCACTCCGCGGGCAAGAGCCGCGGCGGGGTGACGCGCAGCTCGGCCTCGGGCTTGAGCGCGGTGAGCAGCATCACCGCGTAGGGAGCGAGCAGGGCCGCCGCCACCAGCAAGCCCAGACCGCCGGCGGCCGCCCGGCGGATCAGACCGGCTCCTCCCGCCACCGCGACACCTTGAGGTAGGCGAGCACCGCGATCAGGATCAGCCCCACGTTCACCACGCCCAGCGCCGCCGCGAGCCCCACGTCCCGCAGCGCGCTCTTGAACGCGATCTTGTACATGTAGGTGATCATGGTGTCGTGGGCCATCCCGGGATTGCGGTCGTTCAGCGTCCACACGATGGGGAACGAGTTGAACACGTAGATGATGTTCAGCACCGCGGCCACCAGCAGAGCGGGCCGGAGCAGCGGCAGGGTCACCGCGCGGTAGGCCCGCCAGCCCGAGGCGCCGTCCACCCGCGCCGCCTCGTAGACCTCGCCGGGAATGGTCGCGAGCCCGGCGAGCAGGACGTAGGTGGTGAACGGGAGCGAGACGAAGACTCCTACCGCGATCATCGCGCCCATCACGGTGGCGTCGTCGCCCAGCCAGTCCACCGGCCCGCGCAGGAGCCCGGCCGCGACCAGCGCCCGGTTGACCAGGCCGAAGTAGTAGTCGTAGAGCCAGACGAAGAGCTTCGAGGTCATGATCAGCGACGCGGCCCACGGCACGATGAGGGCCCAGCGCACGAGCCGGCGCCCCGGGAAGGGCGCGTTCAGGAGCTGGGCCAGCCCGAGCGAGATCACGATCGTGATCCCGACCACCAGGACCACCCAGGTCACGGTGTTGCCGACCACGGTGGGCAGCGCCTCCTGCTCGAGCAGGCGCCCGTAGTTGCGCAGGCCGACCGCGCCCTGGTAGAGCCCGGTGATCGAGTAGCGCCCGAGAGAGGCGCGCACCAGCTCCACCGCCGGGTAGATCACGACGGCCGCGATGAGGACGAGGCTCGGGCCGAGCCAGAGGAGCGCCCGCCCCACGCCCGCGCCCGACGGGCGGCGGCCGCGCGTGAGCGGTCCGCCCGTCAGCGACCGCTCTCCGCCGCGTTCTTCTGGAGGCGGTCGAGAACCTGGCGCGGATCGCCGCCCGGCTGCACGGCCAGGCCGATGGTCTGCTGGACGTCGAGCTTCACCTTGTCCCAGACCGGATCGGTGGTGGGGGCCAGGCGCGCGCTCGGCAGCGCGTCGAGGTACGGCTTGAGCTTCTCGTTCCCGCTCATGCGCGCGAGCCCGGTCTTGGTGACGGGGAGGAAGCCCTCCGCGGTGATCCAGCGCGTGATCTGCTCCGGCTGGTAGTAGAGATCGAGGAACTGCCGCACCGCCTCCTGGTTGCCCTTCTTCTTGAAGGCCATCAGGTAGTCCTCGACCCCGAGGGTGACCGGGGTGCCGACGTTGGTCGGCATCTGGGTCACCCCGTAGTGCACCTTGCCCTCCGCGTCGAGCTGGGCCGCCAGCGGGCTGAAGCCCATCACCATCCCGACCTTGCCGTCCTTGAAGAGCTGGAAGGCGCCGTCGGTGCGATTCGTCTTGCCCGGGTTCACCTGGGTGACCCGGTGGGTGTTGGCGAGCGCGGCCAGGAACGAGAGCGTCTGCACGTTCTTGTCGCTGTTGATCGTCCAGGCGTCGCCCGACTTCCAGTCGCCGCCGTTGTTCCACATCCAGATCGACCACTCGGCCTGCGCCTCCTCAGGCCCGAGAGGCAGCGCGTAGCCGATCACCCCGCCGCCGAGGGCCTGCACCTTCCGCGCGGCCTGCACCAGATCGTCCCAGGTCCGCGGCGGCTCGACCTTCGCCCGCTCGAGCAGATCGCGGTTGTAGAAGAACGCGCGCGCGCTCGCCAGGATCGGAAAGCCGTAGAGCTTGTCCTTGTAGGTGCCGCCGCGCGCGAAGGCCTCGAGGAAGTCGTCGCGCGTCTTGGAGGAGAGCGCCTCGTCCGCCGAGTAGAGCAGCCCGTCCTTGGCGTAGCTCGAGAACGAGTTGAGGTTGAGCACGTCGGGCGGCTGGTTGTTCTGGATCATGGTGCTGACCTGCTGATCGATGGAGTTCCAGTCGATCACCTGGAGATCCACCTTGATACCGGTCTGCTTGGTGTACTGCTCGGCCAGGTCCTGCCAGAACGGCCGCGTGTGGTCCCGGCTGTACTCGGCGATCACCACCTTGATCGTGGCCGGCTTGCCGTCTCCCCGCCCGCACGCGGCGCCGACAGCCGCGATCACGCAGAGCAGCGTCAAGACCGGGAGGAGGCGACGGCTCATCATCGAGCCCATACTACAAAAGTTCCCGCCGAGCGTGTAAGTCTTACTCGTGCCCTGGACACCGGCGGGGGGCCCGTGTTAGATGACGGACCATTAGCCGCGGCCCAGGGCGCGGCACACTACTTGCTGCCCCTCCAAGGAGGTCTGTCCATGGCGCGTCTCCTCATCCTGTGCACGCTCGTGCTCACCCTGGCGTCGTGCGCCTCGTCCGGTCCGGCGCGGCCGCAGCGGAGTGAGTTCGAGGACATCCCGGTGCCCGCGGGCCTCACCCTGGATTCGAGCCGCACCACCATCATCGAGTCGCCCACCGTGAAGGCGGCCCGGCTCTTCTACAAGAGCCGCATCAAGCCCGAGAGCCTCGCGGTCGCGTACCGCACGTCGCTCGAGGCCAACGGGTGGCGCCACGTGTCCTCCACCACCTCGGCGGACAAGGGCACGACCCAGGTCTACGAGAAGCAGGACAGCTCGATGCAGGTGCTGATCTACGAGGGCTGGTACTACACCTGGACCGAGGTCTCCACCACCCGCGTCACGGGCCATCCGACCCCGGCCACCCGGTAGGCTCGATGCGACCGCTGCTCGCCTCGCTCCTGCTCCTCACCGGCTGCGCGGCGACCCAGCCCGCCTACGAGCCGGTGCCGGCGCGGAGCGCGGCGGTGGACGATAGGGTCGCCGCGGTCGAGGGGCGGATGAACGAGATGAGCCAGCGCCTCGACCAGGTCGGAGGCCAGGTCCAGCGGCTCGAGGGTGGCGTCGCGACCGCCCAGGGCCGCGCCGACGAGGCGGCCAAGAAGGCCGAGAGCGTGGACCAGCGCCTCACCCGCCTCTGGACCAACCGCTTCAACCAGAAGCAGGCGGACAGCCTCGAGATCTACTTCTCGCCGGACAGCATCGAGCTGACCGACGCGGCCCAGACCGCGCTCTCCGCGGTGGTCCGGGAGATGGAGGCGCACCCCACCCTCACGGTGGAGCTCGGAGGCTACACCGATCCGCGGGGAGCGCTCGACTACAACTACGGGCTGAGCCAGCGGCGGGTGGATGCGGTGCGGCGGTTCCTCATGGACAAGGGTGTCCAGCTCGCCCGCATCCAGTCCGCCAGCCTCGGCCCGATCGCGGCGGGCGGCATCCCGGACGCCAAGAAGCGCCGCGTGACCGTCCGCCTGATGGCGGATCAGGAATAGGGTCAGGCCCCGCCTTTCCGTGCCCCCGCCGGCTGGTAGGTGCCGGGCACGGCGCGGAAGCCGATGGCGAGGCGGTTCCAGCTGTTGATCGACACGATGGCGGCGGTCAGGCTCACCACCTCCTCCTCGGTGAAGCGCTTGCGGACCTCCTCGTACACGTCGTCCGGCGCGTGGGTCTGGTGCACCAGGGTGAGCGCCTCGGTCCACGCCAGCGCCGCGCGCTCGCGCTCGCTGTAGAAGGGGGTCTCGCGCCACGCGTTGAGCTCGTAGAGTCGCTGCTCGGTCTCCCCCGCCGCGCGCGCGTCCTTGCTGTGCATGTCGAGACAGTAGGCGCAGCCGTTGATCTGCGAGGCGCGCATCCGCACCAGCTCCAGCAGCGACCGCTCGAGACCCGAGTCCTTCACGAAGCCCTCGAGACCGGCCATCGCCTTGTAGGCGGCGGGCGAAATCTTGGTCAAGTCGATTCTGGCCTCCATGGAACGTCCTCCCCGGATGGTCAGCGCGCGGCGGGCGACACCGCCTGCCGGTACGCGCCGAGCAAGGCCGGATCCTCGATCGAGCCGTGGTGGTGGACCTGGCGCCAGCGGCCACACCGCGGAAAATGCGCGTGGTGCGGATCGCCAGGTCGAGCCCGACGGAGCCGCGCTCGAAGCGCCCCCGCTCGCAGCCCACCGCGTAGAAGATCGAGTCCGACCGGTGAATGGTGTAGTCGTGGAACTCGACGAAGAGACGGCCGTCACTCGCGAAGAGCCGCTCGTACCGCGAGCGGATGGACGGCCAGCCGCGCGAGATGCCGCCCAGCGGATTGTCCATCACCGC
>DATFAJ010000728.1:0-5320 GCA_035254745.1 Candidatus Methylomirabilota bacterium
CGACCGGCTCCTGGATGACGAACATGACCGAGCCGTCGGACCGCGTGGGTACCCGAAGGCTGATCGCGACCCAGCCCGGCACCTGTCGCTCCGCCCGCGCCCACAGCGCCAGCCCCGCGCCGCGCCCGCGTGCCGACGTCAGCGCTGGGCGCTCGGCCGGCGGCGGAGGCTCGGAGCCGCCCAGCCGATAGAGGAGGTCGTTGGCCCACTGGTAGGACATGACGACGCCGGTGAGGGTCAGCACGAGCAGCACCGGCGCGCACCAGATCCCGATCACGTTGTGCCAGTTGAAATCGCGGGCGCGGCCGCGGAGGCGTGAATCGAACAGCGTGACCGGCCGGATCGCCCCACGCGTCCAGCGCCGCGGCCACCAGAGGCAGACCCCGAGCACGACCAGCCCGAGGAAGCCCAGATTGGCGGCCCCGGTGACGGGCCGGCCGATCTCACGCGATCCGAGCCACCGGTGCCACTCGACCGCCTCGTGGAGCAGGTCGTGCACGCGGGAGAAGCTACCCAGCACGGTGCCGCGGTAGGGGTCGATGAAGAGCGCGCCGCCGTCACGGCCGAAGCTCACCACGAGCGCCGCGGTGGGGTCGGCGCGGAGCGTGACGATGGAGGGGCGCAGGGCGGGCCGGGCC
The DNA here is from genome assembly GCA_035254745.1 of Candidatus Methylomirabilota bacterium. Lineage (GTDB taxonomy): Bacteria > Methylomirabilota > Methylomirabilia > Rokubacteriales > CSP1-6 > CAMLFJ01. Next base: position 639 of record DATFAJ010000728.1, read on the forward strand.
TCCCCGGCGCGGGTCAGCAGCGTCTCGACCGGCAGGCGGGACGCGCCGGGCGGCGGCACGACGATCCGGCGGTCGCGCTCGAGCCACTCGGTGATCTGCGGCTCGAAGGCCAGGAGCACGCCGGTCACCGGCATGAAGCCGATCACCACGCCGACGGTCACGCCCACCAGCAGGTGCAGCCAGAAGATGAGAGGGCGGGCGGACACCGCGACCCCTAGTAGCGGCGACTCGGTACCGGCTGGCCCGGCGTGCTCCCCGGCATCGCGCGATCGGGCGCGGTCCCGGTGGTCGGCTGCTTCATGGCCTCGCGCACCTTGGCCACCTCCTTCTGGGCGGGCTCCCGCGTCTCGCCGTGCTGGGCGGCCTTCTCGAAGGCCTGCAGCGCGCCGGGCAGGTCGTTGAGACGCGTGCGAACCACGCCCAGGTTGAACCACGTCCGCCCGTCGTCGCGCAAAGCGGCGGCGCGGGCGAAGTCCTTCTCGGCTACCGGCAGGTCGCTCTTCTCGTAGGCCACGCGGCCCAGCGCGCTCCACACCTCCGGGGCCTTGGAGTCACGATCGGCCAGCGTCTGCAGATGGGGCATGGCGCGCGCCGGCTGGTTGGCCTTCAGCAGCATGAAGGCCAGCCGCAGGTGCAGCTCGTCCTGGTCGCGCAGCTTCAGCGCCGCCTCGTACTCGCGGGCGGCGTCATCGACCCGGCTGAGCTGCTCGTAGGCGCCGCCTAGATCGCGGTGCCCCGCGAACGAGCCGGGGTAGAGCTCGACCACCCTGCCGAATGCGGTGGCCGCCTCGTCCCAGCGGGACTGGAACATCGCGGCCTGGCCGCGGAGGTAGTAGGCGAGGACGTGCGTCGGCTGCTGTGCGATGGCCTGCCCGCTCAGCTCGCTGGCCCGAGCGTAGTCCTTCTTGTCCATCGCCTCGACGGCTTGGCGGTAGAGAGAGAAGGCCGGATCGTCCCAGATGCCCTGGGCGGACGCGCTGCCCACGGAGGCGATGGCGCAGAAGGCCAGGCCCACCGCGGTCCAGTGGCGACCACCCGGGACGCGCGGGAATCGGGTGCGGCTCAGCGGGCGTTCAGCTCGAAGCGTACCGGCAAGGTGACCCATACGGCGACTGCCTCCTTTCCTCGACGGGCGGGCTCGAAGAGCCAGGTCTGGATCGCCTCGGCGGCGGCCCGGTCCAGGTCGGCGCGTCCCGCCGAGCGCTGAACCTGCACGGTGCCGACCTTGCCGCTCGCGAGCACCTCGAACCGGAGCGTGACCGTGCCCCCGACGCCCTGGCGGCGCGCGGCCTCCGGGTAGTGGGGAGTGGTTTGATAACCTCCCAGTGGGCGAGCGAACGACGTGACCCCCTCACCACCGCCGCGGGCCACGGCAGTGCCGACGGCGGCGGCACCGCTCGACGCGCCTGGGATCTCGGGTGAGGGGAGCAACCGGCCGCCGTCCCCGGCCGGGCCGGGGATCGGTAGCGCGGGGCCGGTCGCGTCGGCCGAGGCCATGTAGCGCCGCTCCGGCGACGCGGCGGCCGGGTCGGGCGGGCGCTCGGTGCGCGGAGCTGGATCCGGCATGAGCGGCTGCGGGATGGACGTGGAGCGCACCATCGGGCTCGGCCGCGTGATCTGCCGGGGCATCTTGGGCTCCTCGGGCGGCGCGGGCGGGCGCGGCGGCTCCACGCGGACGATCTCGACCGGGATCAGCACGCGCTCGGGCTCGTGACGGGCGAGCGCCACCACCGAGCCCGCGGTCGCAAGGCCGACCACGTGAATGCCGAGCGAGGTCCAGAGCGGCCAGCCGAGCAGCGCGCCTTCTCGCATCACGGATGTCTTCTCAGACCCGAGACCACCGCCGCAGGAGGTTGTGATAGCAGCCGGTGAGCGCGACCACCGCGGGGCTGTCGGGCGAGGTCTCGGTGACCTGGCCGATCGCCATGTCGAGGTCGAACAGCAGCGAGCGCTCCGCGTCGTCGCCCACCATGCTCTGCACCCAGAAGATCGACGCCAGCCGGACGCCCCGCGTGACCGGCTGCACCCGGTGCAGGCTCGAGGCGGGGTAGAGGATCATGTCGCCGGCGGGCAGCTTGACCGAGTGGGCGCCGTAGGTGTCGTCGACGACCAGCTCGCCGCCGTCGTACTCCTCCGGGCGGCTCAGAAACAGCGTCGCCGACAGGTCGGTGCGCACCCGAAGCGGGCTGCCCGCCACCTGGCGGATCGCGTTGTCCACGTGCGCCCCGAAGGCCATGCCGGGCTCGTAGCGGTTGAACAGAGGGGGAAAGACCCGCAGGGGAAGCGCGGCGGACATGAAGAGCGGCGTGCGCTCGAGCGCGGTCACGACGATCTCGCCCATCTCGCGCGCCTCCGGCGTCCCCTCCGCCACCTGCAGGTTGTGCTTCGCCCGCGCCGAGAGGTGGCCGGCGGTGGTCCGGCCGTCCACCCACTTGGCGTCCTCCAGGACCGCGCGGCCGCGCGCCACCTGCGACTCGGTCAAGACCTTGGGAATGTGCAGCAGCATGGCCCGGCTAGAACCTCCAGGTGCCCGTGAGCAGGAACGTGCGTGCGCTGCCCGGGATGACGTGGCTCGGGTGGATCGCGTCGAAGTACCGCTCGTCCGAGACGTTGATGACGTTGAAGCGCAGCTCGAGTGGCTTGATCGGGCGGTACGCCGCGGTCAGGTCGCCGCGCACGTACGACGGCACCACGTTCAGGTTGTCGGTGTTGGCGTAGCGCTTGTCCACGAAAACCGCGCCGCCGCCCACCTGCCACTGGGGGGTGAAGTCGTAGGTGGTCCACAGGCTCGCCGAGTGCTCGGGCACGTTGGCGAGGCGCTTGCCCTGGACCGGCACCCCGTTCTGGACGTCCATGGAGTCGAGGATGCGGGAGTCGAGGTAGGCGTAGCTCAGCCAGACGTTCCAGCCCGGCAGAACCCTCCCCACCACCTCCAGCTCCGCGCCCTGCACCCGCTGCTTGCCGTCGGTCACCTGCACGCCCAGCACCGGATCGGTGGTCCGCGCGTTGTTCTTGTAGGTCCGGAAGAACGCGGTGCGGATGCCGAGCGCCCCGTCGAGCAGGTCCCACTTGGCGCCCAGCTCGAAGGTCTCGTTCTTCTCGGGCTCGGTGCCCGCGTTGTTGAGCGCGAGCACGAGCGCCTCGGCGGAGGGGTTGAACGAGGTGCCGTACGAGAAGTAGTAGGTCTGCCACTTGGTGGGCAGGAAGACGAGCGCGGCGCGGGGGCTCAGGGCCTCGTCGGTGCGGGAGAGCTTCTGCCCCAGGAACATGTTGCGGAACTGGGCGTCGAAGAGATCGTAGCGGAGGCCGCCCATGATCTTCCACTGCTCGGTGATCGCCATCTCGTCCACTGCGTAGACGCCGACCGAGGTGGCGCCCGAGGTGCCGTCGAAGTTCTTCACCCGACCCATCCCGGAGAGATCCGGGTCCGGGTTCGGGTTGAGCAGCTCGGTGTTGGGCACCCCGGTGAAGGTGTAGCGCCGCACGTCCGAGTTCTCGCGGGAGGCGTCGAAGCCGGCGACCAGGGTGTGCTTGAAGCGCCACGTGTCGAACTTCGCGATCACCTCGGTGGTGTTCAGCACGCTCGTGTCCACCTCGGACCGCTGGGTGCCGGTGCGGGACACCGGGATCGCGGACAGGGGCAGGCTCCCGGGCGTCCCCACGATGGCCGGGATCGAGACGAGCGAGCCGCGGTCGACCAGGGCGAAGCGCAGGGTGGTGCGGAATCGGATGTTCTCGTTGACGTCGTGCTCGAGCCGGATCGTGCCGATGTGGACGTCGTCGTGCTCGTAGTCGCGGCCGGGAATCCCGTAGAAGTTCTCGGTGTCGACCTTGGCCGGGCCGCCGCGCAGATACGGCAGGCCGTAGTCCGGCAGGTTGTCGTCCCCCTGGTAGAAGTAGCTCACGATGAGCCGGGTCGGGCCGTTGAGGCCGATGCCGAACGACGGGGCCACGCCCCAGCGCTCGCTCGTGACCAGGGCGCGCCCCGGGGTGTCGCCCTTGAAGCCCATCAGGTTCAGGCGCAGGGCGGCCGCGTCGCCGAGCGGCTGGTTGAAGTCGAGGGTCGCCCGCCCCTGCGGTCCGCTCCCGACGGTGCCGCTGATCTCGTAGAACGGGGTGAGCTTGGGCGACTTGCTGACCTGGTTGATGATGCCGCCGGTGGAGCCGCGGCCGAACAGGACCGACGAGGGCCCCTTCAGTACCTCGACCGACTCGAGGTTGAAGGTGTCGCGGGAGTACTGGCCCAGGTCCCGCACCCCGTCGATGTAGATGTCGTTGCCGGCCGGGAAGCCGCGGAGGGTGAGGTTGTCGCCCTGGCGCCCGCCGCCCTCGCCCGCGGCCAGGCTGATGCCGGGGACGGTGCGCAGCGCGTCGCGCAGGCTGAACATCGCGCGCTCGTCGAGCACCTGCTCCGGGATGACGGTGATGGACTGCGGGGTGTCCTTGATCGGGTCGGGGAGCTTGTAGAGGCTCGGCTCCTCGATCTTGAGCTGGTTGCGCTGGCTACGGACGTCGATGCCCGGGAGGGCGACGTCGTTGCCGTCCTTCTGTTCCGGGGCCTGGGGCGGGGTCTGGGCCCACGCGCTCGGGGCGACGAGCGCGAGGCTCATGCCGACGGTGGACCCGACCATGCGGTGGAGCGCCTGCCCGCGACGCCGGGCCCGCGCGATATGCCTCCGGAA
>DATFAJ010000729.1:0-9973 GCA_035254745.1 Candidatus Methylomirabilota bacterium
GGGCCGGGGGTGCCCGCCCCGGCCCGGCGGGAAGGCCCGGCGAGCCTCAATCGCCGTAGGCGGGGGCGCACCCGCTTCTCGTACCGGACGGCAGGCCGGCACGGCGCGCGGCCGGGCGGTTCGATCCGGATCTCTCCACGACATCGGAAGGAGCGCGAGATGATGAGGGTCGCGAACATCGGACGTCGAGCGGGATGGGTCCTGGTGCCGGCGCTGCTGCTCACCGGATGCTTCGCCAAGGTGCAGGAGCTGCCCGCCCTGGCCCAGAAGCCGACGTTCGCGCCCGTCCCGGAGACCAGCCCCGATCTCCTGGTGGGGCTGGCGATCTCGGGTGGAGGCAGCCGGGCGGCCACCTTCGCGGCCGGAGTGCTGGAGGCGCTCGCTCAGATCCGGGTGAAGGACGCGGGCGGTGAGCGCAGCGTGCTGGAGAAGGTGCAGTACATGTCGAGCGTGTCCGGCGGAAGTCTCGCCACCGGCTACTTCGCGGCCCGCAAGCCGCCGAGGTCCGTGCCGGTCCTCGGCCCCCAGGGGCTGTCACCGGCCTACGAGCAGTTCTTCAAGGACTACAAGTCGGCGATGCAGGAGAACTTCGAGCTGCCGGCCGCGTGGCGCCAGGTGGCCTTCTTCCGCGCGTTCAATCCGACGAAGGCCGCCTTCTCCCTGGCCGAGGTCTGGGACGCGCGCTTCTTCCACGACATGACCTTCAGCGACCTCTACGAGCGCGAGCGAGCCGGCGACAGCCCGCGGATCATCCTGAACGGGACCTCGTACAACTCGGGGCGGCGCTTCGCGCTGACCACCCTGCCCGCGGCCGACTTCGACTACGACTTCGTGGGCGGTCTGCTCCAGGACCTGATGCGGCGGGCGGGGAATGTGACCCCGGAGGGGAAGGCGATCATCCAGCGCAACCTGGAGGCGGCGCGGACGCAGTTCCTGCCGCTGACGTTCGAGCGGATCGGCGCCGACCACCGATCGCTCCCCCTGTCGCTGGCCGTCGTCTCCTCGGCTTCCTTTCCCCCCGCGGTCGGGCCGGTCACCTATGCCGTCGCGGGCCAGCCGCCGTACCAGCACGTCGGCGACGGCGGGCTCTTCGACAACCTCGGGACCGAGTCGCTGACCACGCTCTTCCTCAAGAAGATCCCCCGGGGCTCGACGAAGCGCGGGCTGATCATCGTCATCGACGCCGCGTTTCCCTTCGACTCCAATGCCGAGTTCCTCGAGAAGAACAAGCGCGGCTTCCAGGTGTTCAAGAGGGACCCGTCGCGCATCGTGGGGATCATGGAGGAGCGGGCCAACGCCTACCAGCTGATGCTGTGGGATGCCCTGCGGACCGAGGGCGTCGCGCTGCCGGACTTCGCGAACCTGCGCGTCGAGGTCCTGCAGCACACCGAGCCGGACTGGGGGGTGTACCGGGACCTGCCCGAGGAGTGTCGCAGCGAGTTCGACTCCGACGTGACCGCGAAGGCGATCAAGGCGTCGGTGAGCCAGATCCCCACGCGCTTCCAGGTGTCCCCGTGCAACGGAGCCCTCATGATCCAGGCCGCCCGGAAGGTGGTGGAGATGCACCGGGCCCGGATCGTCGAGTTCCTGGAGCGCCGGTAGAAGAGGGCGAGCCGAGGAGGCCACCATGAGCGCACGAGCACTCTTGTTGCTGGGCGGCATCGCGATCGCCTGCGTCACGGTGCTCGCCCTGGGCGCGCCGAGCCGCGGCGAGCAGCCGGGGCGCGTCCTGGACGAGGCGCGCCAGGCGGGGCTGTCCCCGAAGCACTTCCTCGACCACGTGGCGGACGAGGACTACTTCCACGACATGGACGGGGCGATCCCGCTCACGCCCGCGGAGGTCAAGGGGCGGAACACGTGGCTCGTGTGGACCGGCGGCAACGATCGCCTGTGGGACGTGCTGACCACCAAGAGCTTCGGCAACCTGGACTTCCTCAAGACGGTGTCGTCGCACCCGGGCCTGAAGTTCAGTCGGGACAACCGCTGGTACTACCTCGGCCTCGTGAACGAGCCCTGCTTCGAGAAGGCCAGCGGCCCGGATCCGGGCCGCTTCGGGCTCTGGCTCGACAAGCGCCGCGCGGACTGCCCGGCCGATCCGTTCGAGAGCGAGGCCAAGTATCCAGGGGTGCCGGTGGGGGCGCGCGGCAAGGATCTGGGGGACGGCCGCACCCTGCCGGTCGGGTCCGCCTACGGGTACGCGAGCGGCGTCGTGGGGCTGCGGCTGTTTCCCAACCCCGCCTTCGACGCGGAGGCCGCGCGCCGGTGGGACGCCAAGCGCTACTACGAGGACCCGACCTACTATCTGTCCAAGGATCTGGTGCGCCCCTATCGGGTCGGCATGGCCTGCGCGTTCTGCCACGTCGGGCCGAATCCGCTCAAGCCGCCCGCCGATCCCGAGAACCCCGGGTGGGCGAACCTGAGCTCCAACGTGGGCGCCCAGTACTTCTGGCTCGACCGCATCTTCGCCTGGGACGCCGACCCGTCGAGCTTCATCGTGCAGCTGTTCCGTACCGCCCGGCCCGGATCGCTCGACACGTCGCTGGTCTCCACCGACAACATCAACAATCCGCGCACCATGAACGCGATCTACAACCTCGGTCCGCGTCTCGAGCGCGCCCGGCGCGTGGGCAAGGAGACCCTGGCCGGCGGCGGCCTCGACAACAAGCAGTTCAACGACTTCGTGGCCAGCGGGCCGCTCACCCAGTTCTTCGAGAAGCCCGCGACGGTGTGGACCCCGCGGGTGCTGAAGGACGGCTCGGATTCGGTGGGCGCGCTGGGCGCGCTGAACCGCGTCTACCTGAACATCGGTCTCTTCAGCGAGGAGTGGCTCCTCCACTTCAACGCGCTGGTCGGGGGCAAGCCGACCACCGCGATCCAGATCAAGGTGGCGCGGGAGAATTCGAGCTACTGGCAGGCGACGGAAGGACAGACCGTCGACATGGCCCTCTTCTTCCTCAAGAGCACGGCCCCCCACCTCCTCAGGGACGCCCCCGGAGGTGCCGCCCACCTGAATGCCGATCGGGAGACGCTGACCCGCGGCCGGGTGGTGTTCGCCGAGCGCTGCGCCCGCTGTCACTCGAGCAAGACGCCCCAGCCCCCCGCCACGCTGAGGCTGGGCGCGTGTGAGGGCGCCGGCTATCTCGAGTGCTGGAAGAGCTACTGGCGCTGGACCAAGACGGACGACTACAAGCGCCGGATGCGTGAGATCGTCCTGCGGGACGACTTCCTGACGGGCAACTTCCTGGCCAGCGAGGTCCGCGTCCCGGTCACGCTGCTCGAGACCAACGCGTGCAGCCCCCTCGCCACCAACGCGATCCGGGACAACATCTGGGACAACTTCTCGTCCGAGACGTACAAGACCTTGCCCTCGGTGGGCGAGATCACGGTGTATCACCCGATCACCGGCGCGCCCTACAAGTACCGGATGCCGGCCGGAGGCCGGGGCTACACGCGCCCGGCGTCGCTCGTGAGCGTGTGGTCGACCGCCCCGTTCCTCCTGAACAACAGCGTGGGCCACTTCGAGAGCAGCCCGTCGGTCGAGGCGCGGATGCGCTCGTTCCAGGACTCGATCGAGAAGCTGCTCTGGCCGGAGCTGCGCGAGCGCGACAAGCTGCTCGGCAGCAAGGTGCCGGGGCTCATGGACCGGACCACCGGCCCCAGCTACCTGCGGGTGCCGGCCGGCTATCTTCCCGACTACCTGAAGCCGCTGGTCGGGTTCTTCCACCGCCTGTTCCCTTCGATCTTCGGAGAGAGCGGGCTCGAGATCGGCCCCATCCCGACCGACACCCCGGTGGGCCTGCTCGCCAACCTGAATCTGGTCGCCGAGGACGCCGATCCGGTGAAGCGCCTCGAGCACCAGGCCCGGGTGCTGGCCCTGCTGGCCCGCGCGAAGCACGACCTGAAGAAGCTCCCGCCGCAGGCGAGCGACACCGAGGCGCGCGCGGTCTTCGCGAATCTCGTGCCCGACCTCCTCGCGCTCAGCAAGTGCCCGGACTTCGTCGTGAACCGCGGCCACTACTTCGGGACCGGGCTGTTCCGCGACCCCTTCAAGGAGAGCGGTGAGGCGGACGAGCCCGGTCTGAGCGACGCCGACAAGCGGGCGCTCATCGAGTTCGTCAAGACGTTCTAGATGAGGCTCGATCGACGGACGTTCCTGAAGGCGGCCGCCGCCCTCGGTGTCGGCGTCGGGAAGTCGGCGGGGCCGGCGGCCTCGCGCGCCGGCGCCCAGCCCTCGGCGCCGACGGGCCGCCCGGGTGGGGATGCCGAGTGCGACTACGTGGTCGTGGGCTCCGGGGCGGGCGGGGGCACCGTGGCGGCCAGGCTGGCCGAGGCCGGGTATCGCGTGGTGCTGCTGGAGGCGGGCGGGGACCCGATGCAGCTGCAGGGGGGCAACGCGGCCTACCCGGGCGACGCGCGCCTTCCCGACGACTACCAGGTGCCGTGCTTCCACGCGCTCTCGACCGAGAACGAGGCGCTGAAGTGGGACTTCTTCGTCCGGCACTACGCGGACGAGGCCCAGCAGCGGCGCGACCGGAAGTACGTCGTGAACGAGCGCGGCGTGCTCTACCCCCGGGCCGGGACGCTCGGCGGCTGTACCGCCCACAACGCGATGATCATGGTCTACCCGCACAACGAGGACTGGGACCGGATCGCCGAGCTGACCCGGGACGAGTCGTGGCGGGCGGACCGGATGCGCGCCTACTTCGAGCGGGTCGAGGACTGCCGCCATCGGCCGCTCGCGCGCTTCTTCGGTCGGCTCGGCATCAACCCGAGCCGGCACGGATGGGACGGCTGGCTGCCCACCGAGCGGGCGGTGCCCCTCGCGGCCCTCGCGGGTGATCCCGATCTGATCAAGGTGATCCAGGACTCCGCGGTCCGGGCCTTCGCGGAGACCGGCTCCCCGATCGAGCAGCTCCAGGGCCTCACCGACAGCCACGCCGACCCCAACGACTGGCGGGTGGTGAGCGAGCAGGCCCTGGGGATCCGGTATACTCCTCTCACCACCGGCCGTCATCAGCGCGTGGGCACGCGCGAGCGGGTGCGCGACGTCGAGCGCCGGTACCCCGACCGCCTGCAGGTACGGCTCAACGCCCTGGCGACGCGCGTGCTCTTCGGCGCCGACAACACCGCGGTCGGCGTGGAGTACCTCGAGGGCGAGCGTCTCTACCGCGCGCACGCGGGGCCGAGCGCTCGCCCGGGGACGCCGCGGCAGATCCGGGCCGCGCGGGAGGTCATCCTGGCGGGCGGCGCCTTCAATACCCCGCAGCTCCTGATGCTGTCCGGCGTCGGGCCCGCCGAGGGCCTGAGCCGTCACGGCATCCCGGTGCGGGTGGACCTGCCGGTGGGGAAGAACTTGCAGGACCGCTACGAGGTCGGGGTGGTCAACCGGATGTCACGCGAGTGGAACGTGCTGGAGGGCGCGCGATTCGGCAAGGGTGATCGCCAGTACGCGGAGTGGGCGGAGCGCCGCGAGGGCGTCTACACGACGAACGGCGCGGTGCTCGCGCTGGTCAAGGGATCCGGGTTCGAGCCCACCGACCTGCCGGACCTGTTCTGCTTCGCGCTGCTCGGTCGATTCGAGGGCTACCGACCGAACTACTCGGTCGACCTTCGCGACCGTCACGACTACCTGACCTGGGCGGTGCTGAAGGCGCACACCGTCAACCGGGGCGGGGAGGTGACGCTGGCCTCCCCGGACCCGCGGGACCGCCCGCACGTCAACTTCCGCTACTTCGAGGAAGGGACCGACACCGGTCGCCGGGACCTCGACGCGGTGGTGGACGGCGTGAAGTTCGTGCGGAAGATGACCGAGGGCCTCAAGCGGACCGGGCGCATCGTGGAGGAGGAGCTCCCGGGCGAGTCGTGCGTGTCCGACGAGGACCTGCGGACCTACGTGCGCGACAACGCGTGGGGGCACCACGCCTCGTGCACCTGCCCGATCGGCGCCGTGCTGGACGGCGACTTCCGGGTGCTCGGCACCCGGCGCCTGCGGGTGGTCGACGCCTCGGCCTTTCCGCGGATCCCGGGCTTCTTCATCGCCAGCGCGGTGTACATGATCGCGGAGAAGGCGGCGGACGCGATCGTGGCCGCGGCGAAGCGCGAGTCGGCCTAGGCCCGCGCGATCTCCTTCGGGTTCGCCCGGATCCGGTCCCTCCGCTGGCGCTGCTCGCTCCGGTGCCCGCGCCGGTCCTCGCGCGCGAAGCGCTTCTTCTTGGCCGCCGAGCCGTAGACCTGGCTCCACTTGCCGTTCTTGAAGATGATCTGGTACCCGCCCGAGAGGACCTGGAACGGCTTCTTGACCTTCTTCATCTGGTCGAACTGCGCGGAGCCGGGCTTGTGGAAGGCCTCGAAGTACGCGGGGAAGACGAAGTCGGTCATCGGGATGCGATTGACCGGGAAGCTGAGCGCCTCGACCGGATCCGCGCTCTCGTACGCGTAGATGACCTTCGGGTCCGGCCCGGTGGTCATCAGGTTGATGGCCGGATCGACCAGCATCTCGACCAGCTCGTGCGAGGCGGACACGCTGACCAGGTCGTGGTTGTCGAGGGTGGTCTTCACGAACACCTTGGACTGGGGCAACCCGTCCGGAGTGAGGTCGTGGTAGGCGAGGGCGCCCTGCTGGTCGGCGTTGTCGAGGAAGACCATCGCCCACGCGCCCTTCAAGTACCCCTTGGACTTGACCAGCTTGGCCGGAGTGGCCCACACCGGCGCCACGTAGCGGTCGACGAAGACCTGCATGGCCGCGATGAGGGCATCGAGGTCGACCCCGAGCGGGGTCTGGGCCTGGTTGAAGCAGGCGATGGTCGGCACCTCGCCCTGGTTGAACGCGCCGAACGTCGGTCTCCGGTTGCTCATGGCGGCCTCCTCACCGGCTTTTGGTCATCGTGGAGGTCGCGGCGCCGGCCTGTCAAGCGGATCGTGCCGCGGGCCACGCTCACTCGACCTTCATCGGGGACGCGTGCCAGACCTCCGCGGCGTACTGCCGGATCGTCCGGTCGCTCGAGAACTTGCCCATGTGGGCGACGTTCAGGATGGACCGCCTCGTCCACTCCGCCTGGTCACGATAGGTCCGGGCGACCCGGTCCTGGGCGGCCACGTAGGCGGCGTAGTCGGCGAGCAGGAAGTAGCGGTCGCCGCCGGCCAGGAGGGAGTCGACGATGGGGCGGAAGAGATCGGGCTCGCCCGGGCTGAACGCCCCGCCGCCGATCATGTCGAGCACCCGGGCCAGCTCGGGGTCGCTCCGGTAGACGTCGGCCGGGGCGTAGTGGGGCCGCCGCGCCTCGACCTCGGCCGCGGTGAGACCGAAGATGAAGATGTTGTCGTCGCCCACCTCGTCGCGGATCTCGATGTTGGCGCCGTCCAGGGTCCCGATGGTGAGCGCCCCGTTCAGGCCGAGCTTCATGTTCCCGGTCCCGGAGGCCTCGGTGCCGGCCAGCGAGATCTGCTCCGACAGCTCCGCGCCGGGCACGATCTGCTCGGCGAGCGAGACCCGGTAGTCGGCCAGGAACACGACGGCGAGGCGATCGCGCGTGGCCGGGTCGGCGTTCACGGTGGCGGCGACCCCGTTGACGAGGCGGATGATCAGCTTGGCCATCGTGTAGGCGGGCGCCGCCTTGCCGCCGAAGATGACCGTCCGCGGCAGGAGGTCGGAGCGTCCGTCCCGGAGCCGGTTGTAGAGGGTGATCACGTGGAGGACGTTCAGGAGCTGCCGCTTGTATTCGTGGATCCGCTTGACCTGGACGTCGAAGAGCGAGTCGGGGTTCAGGGTGATCGCGGCGCCGCGCCGCTCGTACTGGGCGGCGATCGTGGCGGCGAGGCGCAGCTTGTTCTCCCGCTTGGCCTTCCGCCAGGCGGCGGGCAGGGCCGAGTCGCTCGCGTGGGCGGTGAGCTTGCGCAGCTCCTCGAGGTCGGTGACCCACGCGGGCCCGATGGCCTCGGTGATCAGCCGCGCCAGCGGCTCGTTGCACTTGAGGAGCCACCGCCGCTGGGTGATCCCGTTGGTCTTGTTGTTGAACCGCTCCGGCCACAGCTCGTGGAAGTCGCGGAAGACGTCCCGCTTCAGGATCTCGGTGTGCAGCTCGGCCACCCCGTTCACGCTGTGGCTTCCGACGATGGCGAGGCTGGCCATGCGCACGCGGGGCTCCCCGTCCTCGTCGACCAGGGACATGCGGCGGGCGCGCGCGTCGTCGGGCCCGAATCGGCCCCGCACGTCGTCGAGGAAGCGCCGGTTGATCTCGTAGACGATCTCGAGGTGCCGGGGCAGCATGCGGGCGACCAGGCGGACCGGCCATCGCTCGAGCGCCTCGGGGAGCACGGTGTGGTTCGTGTACCCGAACGTCGCGCGGGTGATCTCCCAGGCCTCGTCCCAGCCGATGCCCTCCAGGTCCACCAGGATCCGCATCAGCTCCGGGATGGCGAGGGCCGGGTGGGTGTCGTTGAGCTGGATGGCCACCTTGTCCGCGAAGTGATCGAAGACGCCGAGGCCGTGCGGCTCGTCGAACATGCGGTAGCGCTTCTTGTAGCGTCGGATGATGTCCTGCAGCGTGGCCGCGACGAAGAAGTACTCCTGGGCCAGCCGGAGCTCCTGGCCCGCGGCCACGTTGTCGCTCGGGTAGAGCACCCGGCAGATGCTCTCCGAGCGGGCCCGCGCCTCGATCGCCCCGATGTAGTCGCCCTCGTTGAACTCGCGGAGATCGAATTCCTGGACCGCGCGCGCGGCCCAGAGCCGGAGGGTGTTGACGGTCTGGGTGCCGTAGCCGGGGACCGGGGTGTCGAAGGGTGTCGCGAGCACGTCGCGGGTGTCGAGCCACTCCTTCACCAGGCGGCCCCGCGCGTCGACGGAGGACTGGACCCGACCGAAGAACTGCACCCGGAAGCGGTCGCCCGGCCGCGGGATCTCCCACGGGTTGCCGTAGCGCAGCCAGCCGTCCGGCACCTCGACCTGGCTGCCGTTGACGATCCGCTGGTGGAAGATGCCGTAGTCGTAGCGGAGGCCGTAGCCGTACGACGGGTAGCCCAGGGTGGCCAGCGAGTCGAGGAAGCACGCGGCGAGCCGGCCGAGACCGCCGTTGCCGAGGCCCGCGTCCCACTCGGCCTCGCGCACGTCCTCGAGCCGGTAGCCGAGCTCGTGCAGGGCCTTCGCGCACTCGTCGAGCAGGCCCATGTTGATCAGGCCGTTGCCGAGCGTGCGGCCCATGAGGTACTCGAGCGAGAGGTAGTAGACGCGCTTGGCGTCGCGGCGGTAGTAGGTGTCCTGGGTGCGCACCCAGCGCTCGACCATCCGATCGCGCACCGCCAGCGCCACCGCGACGTACGGCTCCCACTCGCTGTCCACCTGGTGGGGCAGCTCGGCGAGGGTGTACTCGAGGTGACCGAGGACGCCGCGCTTGAAGGACTCCGCGTCCATGCCGAGGCTGTCGTAGGGCAGGCTCTGGAGCGGCGCGGTGGGCGCGACCCGGGTGGATCGATCGGGCGGGCTCGGCGACATGGTTGGCTCCCCCATCTCGCCAGGCTAGCACCGGACCCACGGCCCGGCCTCACGAGAACGGTGGGGACCCTACCGGTTGCTGCGGGCCGGCTCGCGCGGAGCGAGGAGGCCGAGGGACGGCTCCGGGTCGTCGATGCGATCCCGGCAGCGCACGTGATAGGCCGCGTCCCGCACCACCGTGCGCTCGGCGTGCGGCGGGATCAGCCGCCGGCACGCGGCACAGGTGATCGGCTCGTGCTCGAGGAGCCCGGACGCGTGAAGCCAGAACATGTAGCACTCCAGGTGGACGGGGACCGCCGCGGTTGCCCGGACGACGCCGAACGCCTGCCCCCGGGAGATCGGGTCGGAGCAGACGTGGCACTCCCCACCGTCGCTCACGCCGAGAAGTCTCGCCCGATCGTCGACGAGGCGCCACAGCCGGCCGGTGGCCAGGCCCTGCTGCACCTGGGCGCGGATCTCGGAGCCGGGGCGCATGGTGGCGCGCAG
>DATFAJ010000730.1:0-10220 GCA_035254745.1 Candidatus Methylomirabilota bacterium
GGCGATGACGGCCTGGGCGGCGAAGGTCTTCAGGAGCTCGATCTGGCTCCGCGAGAAGGAACCTGGCTGCCCGCGATTGACGACGATGGCCCCGATAGGGCGACCATCGCGCAGCATGGGCGCGGCAAGCATGCTGCGGAAGCCGCCGGCCCGGGCGACGCCTTCCGCATAGTCGGAATCCTCGAGGGCGTCCTCGACTTGCACGACGTCCCGCGAAAGGATCGCGCGTCCCGCCATCATGCGAGGACTCGGTCGCATCGGGAATGCCTCGTGGAGGAGGCGGGCGACTTCCGGTGTGTAGTTGTAACCGGCCACGAGGTGCATCAGCTCGCCGTCGAATCGGACTGCGGTCCCGGTCATCGCGCCGCACAGGACCACGGCGCTTCGTACGATCGTGTCGAAGACCGGCTGGACATCGGTCGGCGACCGGCTGATCACACCCAGGATCTCGGCCGTCGCCGTCTGCTGGTCCTGTGCCTCCGCCTCGCGCTTTAGCGCTTCAGCCTCGCGCTTCTGGGCGCCGGCCAGGCGCTTTTCGAGGTCCCGGACCCTCGAGTCTTGGTTCTTCCGCGATTTGCGGGAGACAGGAGGCTTGGTGACCCTAGGCTTGGTGAGCTTGGCACCCCGACGCATCGCCCCTCCTTCTCCCAGGGAGTCGCGCCCGGGAACGGTCGGACAGGTGGCGCGAGCTTAGCCGTCAGGGTCTGGGGGGTCAAGGAGGAGTGCCCGAGTGAGCGGCCCGAGGGGCAAGCCCGCTTCTGGGACCGGCCGGGAGGGGTGGGAGCGTAAGCCGGCATTTTGAGTGCCGTGACAAGGCCCCGGGGGTGCCGCGGCGGGCGCGGCCGGCCGAGTCAGGCAGCCGCACGATGGTGAAGGATGGCAGGCCGGGAGTCACGTCGACCTCGAGAAATAGGGTCGCCGGTTCAGTCCCCGACAGTGTCGCTGAGCGCCCGTATGCGAGCACGGGCCGAGCGTGGAAACATCTCCTCAACCCGTCAACGCCTCGAAATCGATACGCTCGTCTACAGGCGCATCGGGGAGGGGGGTAGGGCTCGCCTCACCGGCCGAGCAGCCGGTCGGCGGTCGTCCAGTAGTCGCGGGCCAGGCGCGCCGCTTCGTCCCGCTCCCGACTGGCCAGCCGTCGCTCGGTCTCGTCGCGTGCGGTGGCGAGCCGGTCTGCCGTGACGCGCTCGTGCTCCCACGCGGCCGCCGCGGCCACGAGGGCCTCGGCGGCCCGCAGGGACGGGTCGGCCAGCGCGCGCGCCGCCTCGCTCTCGAGCACCGCGGTGTGGCGGCGCCGCAGGCCTTCGACCTCGGCTCGGAGGCCGATCGCGCCCGCGCCGGCCTCCGCCGGCGCTTGCCGCCACTGGGCCGAGAGCGCCCGGCTTTGCTCCCGGAGCCGCGCCAGGTCCTGCCGCAGCCGCGCGGTGCCCTCCTCGCGGGCCTGTCGCAGCGATTCGCCGTACCCGGCGGGGTCGGTCACCGCCACCTCGAGCGAGGCGCGCAGGGCCTCACGCTCGCCCGCGAAGCGGTCCAGGCAGTCGAGCCCGATCTGCTGGCTCTGGAAGAGCTCGGCCCCGGTGCGCGCGTTGATCGCGGCCCGGGTCTCCAGGGCCTCCGCCTTGCGGGCCAGCTCCTTCCAGCGCTGGGTGTCGGCGCCAGCGCCGTCGGCCGCGGCCTGCCGCGCGCGCTCCTGCAGCGCCTTGAGATCGGTGGCGAGCGACGCGGTCCAGACCGGCTGGGTCGCGCCGGCCATGCAGTGCTGCTCCTGGGCTCCGTTGTCGCCGAGGCGCGCGCGCAGGCGCGTGATCTCGGCGGCGACGTCGGCCTCGGCGTGCGCGGGCGCCGCGGGGCCGAGCGCCAGCCCGAGGGCGCCGAGGGCAATCAAGGAGCGAAGACCGGCACGCACGCGCGTCACGACTCGCCTAGCGCTGCCAGCACACGACCGTGATTGCGCCGGGTCGACCGTGCGCGCAGCGGCTCCAGCCTTCCCGGTCCTCGGCCGCGGTCTGGGTCGCCTGGTGCGTGGACGCGCCGCAGCCGGAGAGGAGCAAGGAGGCTCCGAGCGTGATCACCGCGGCCAGCCTCAGCAGGCCCGACGGTCCCAGCCGCTCCACCATCGCCGCCTCCTCGATCGATGTTCCTGTGGGCGGCGCGCCGCTGGTTACGCGGCCTCTCCTCCGCCCTGGGTGAGCAGTGGCGTAGCAAGCTGAGGGCCATCGAAATGCGTCCGTGTAATTGGATAGTTACATGCCTCGACCTCCGTGGCAGGCCTCCCAAATTTGTCAAGCCGGCTTCGCTTTCTGCTACTCTGCCCGGGCGCGCACGAGCAGCGCGCAATCCCTTCACGGAGACGCCCCGAGTGACCGACGGACTCGACCCCGCGAGACGCATCCCGCTGGTGCGCATCGAAGTCGTGCGCGACGATCCCGGCCTCGCGCTCCCCGCCTACGCGCGCGAGGGCGACGCGGGCCTCGATCTCGTGGCGGCCGCGCCGGCAACGCTGCCGCCTGCGGGGCGCCAGCTCGTGCCGACCGGGCTGCGCGTCGCGATCCCGGCCGGCTACGCGGGGCTGGTGCTGCCGCGATCGGGGCTCGCGCTGCGCGCGGGCGTGACGGTGCTGAACGCCCCCGGCCTCATCGACTCGGGCTATCGCGGCGAGATCGGCGTGCTGCTCGTCAACCACGGGGCCGAGCCGGTCACGATCGGCCGCGGCGAGCGCATCGCGCAGCTCGTGATCCAGCCGGTGGCGGAGGCGCGCCTCGTGGAGGTGCCGGTGCTGGGGGAGAGTCGGCGAGGGACCGGCGGCTTCGGGTCGACGGGGGTCTGAGGGCGCGCGCGGCCGGCTACTCGTTCAGCCGGCGCCGCAGGAAGCCGAGCAGGCCCTGCGGCATGAAGATGACCATCGCGGTGAAGATGATGCCCACCGGGATCAGGTAGAACTCGGTGAAGAACCGCGAGAACCCTTCGCGCAGCAGCAGGAAGAAGGCGGCGCCCACGATCGGGCCGACCAGCGTGCCGATCCCGCCCATGACGTTGAAGATCACCACCTCGCCCGAGACCACGAAGAACACGAAGTCGGGCGCCGCGAAGCGGTTCTGCAGGGCGTAGAGCACGCCGGCCAGCCCGGCGAATACCCCGGAGAGCATCACCGCCACGATCTTGTAGCGCTCGACCGCGTAGCCGACCGCGCGGGTGCGGGGCTCGTTCTCGCGGATGGACTGCAGCACCATGCCGAACGGGGACTGGGTGATCCGGCGGAGGACGAGGTAGGACACGGTGACCACCGCGAGCACGAACCAGTGCAGGGTGTTGGAGTCGAACGGGATCGAGAAGACGCCCGGGATGCGGAGGGCAGGGCGGCTGAAGGTGAGGCCGTTCTCGCCGCCGGTCACCGCGGTCCACGTGAAGATGATCACGTAGAAGATCTGGGAGAAGACGAGGGTGGTGATCGAGAAGTAGATGTCGCGCAGTCGCGTGGAGAAGTACGCCACGAAGACCGCGACCACCGCCGCCGCCACGAGCCCGTAGAGCAGGGCGAGCCAGAGGTTCGGCGGGCGCACCGACAGGAGGGCCGCGGCCGCGCCGTACATCCCGAGCCCGAAGAACGCGGAGTGGCCGAACGAGATCATGCCGGTGTAGCCGATCAGGATGTCGGAGGACATCGCGAGCAGGCCCCAGATCAGGATCTCGGTGACGAAGCGGCGCCAGAACTCGGGGAGCACGAGGGGGGCCACGATCAGCAGGGCCAGCACGATGCCGAAGCCGGTCCAGAACGCGACGGGAGCGCGCCGGCTCATCACTTGGGGGTCGGGACGAAGAGCCCGGTCGGGCGGAAGAGCAGGGTCAGGATCAGCGCCACGAAGGAGACGATGACCGCCTGGGCCGGGCTGACCCAGAGCGAGGCGTAGGCCTCGAGCAGGCTGACGAAGATCGCGGCCGCGATCGATCCGCCCAGGTTGCCCATGCCGCCCACCACCACCACGATGAAGGCCTTGAGCACCCAGTCGAGCCCCATGGCGTGGTTCACGCCCACCAGCGGCCCGAAGAGCACGCCGCTCGCCGCGGCCATCCCGGCCCCGATCGCGAACACCGCGGTGTGCACCCAGGGCACCGGGATGCCCATCGCCGAGGCCATGACCCGGTCCTGGGTGGTGGCGCGGATCCAGATGCCGTACGTCCCGAACTTGAGGAAGAGCCAGAGCGCGCCGATGATCGCGGCGGAGAGCCCCGCGATCACCAGGCGGTACCACGGGTAGTCGAGGTAGAAGAGCGAGAAGTGCCCGGTGAAGGGCTCCGGGATCTTCCGGGCCACCGGCCCGAACTGCCAGAGGGCATAATTCTGCAGGACGAGGGAGAGCCCGAAGGTGGCCAGGATCGTGGTGAGGGGATCGCGCCCGAGCAGCGGGCGCAGCGTGGTGACCTGGATGATCGCGCCGAGCAGCGCGATCACCACGGTCGCCACCAGCAGCGCGAGCCAGAAGCTGCCGGTGGCCACGATCGTGGTCACGCCCACGTAGGCGCCCAGCATGAACAGCTCGCCGTGCGCGAAGTTCACCACGTCCATGATCCCGAAGATCAGGGTCAGGCCGGAGGCGACGAGGGCCAGGATCATGCCGGTCACGATCCCGTTGATCGTCTGGATGACGATCTGGTCGAGCAGGAGGGGCACCGGCTACACCCCCATGTACTGGTGGATGACCGCGGCGTCGGCCCGCAGCGCGGCCGCGGTCGCCTGGTGTCGCACCATGCCCTTCTCCATGAGGTAGATGCGCTGGCAGGCCTCGAGGGTCAGCGGCACGTTCTGCTCGACCAGGAGGATCGCCACGCCTTCGCGGTGCAGGGCCTCGATGATCTGGCGGATCTGCGAGACCATGCGGGGCATCAGCCCCTCGGTGGGCTCGTCCAGCAGGATGATCTTCGGCTCGAGCATCATCGCCCGTGCGATCGCGAGCATCTGCTGCTCGCCCCCGGACAGCGTGCCCCCCGCCTGGTTGCGACGATCGGCCAGGACCGGGAAGTACTGGTAGACCTTGTCGAGGAGCGCCTGCTTGCGCCGGTCGTCCACTCCGGTCCGGTCGAGGCCGGTGCGCAGGTTCTCCATCACGGTGAGCAGGCGGAAGATCCGGCGGTCCTCCGGCACGTAGCCGATGCCGAGGCGCGCCAGCCGGTGGGGCGCGAGCCCGGTGATCGTGCCGCCCTCGTAGCGCACCTCGCCCTGGCTCGGGCGGACGAGGCCCATCACGGTCTTGAGCGTGGTGCTCTTGCCCACCCCGTTCCGGCCGAGGAGGCCCACGACCTCGCCCGGGCCCACCTCCAGGGTGACGCCGTGGAGGATGTGGCTCTTGCCGTAGTAGGTGTGGATCCCCTCGACGGTCACGAGGGGCGTAACCGGGGACGCGCCGCCGCTCACGTCTTGAGGTAGACCTCCATCACCTTCGGATTCCCCTGGATCTCGCCCGGCGTGCCCTCGGCCAGGACCTCACCGTAGTGCAGCACCGTGATGCGGTGGGCCAGCTCCATGACCACCTGCATGTCGTGCTCCACGATCATGATGGTCAGGTTCTTCGAGATGCGGCGCACCAGCTCCATGGTGTCGTGGGTCTCGGCCGCGCTCATGCCCGCGGTGGGCTCGTCCAGGCACAGGAGCTGCGGCTCGGTGGCCAGCGCGATGCCGATCTCGAGGTTGCGCTGCTCGCCGTGGGAGAGGTTCGAGGCCAGCTCGTCCGCCTTGTCGCGCAGGCCCACCGCCTGCAGGGCGGCCTCCGCCTTCTCGAGGATGTCCCGGTACGAGCGGTGATGCGTCAGCAGGCTCCAGCTGTGCCGCCGCGACTGGGCCGCGATGCGGACGTTCTCGAGCGCGGTGGCGTTGGGCAGGATGTTGGTGATCTGGTACGAGCGAGCGATGCCCTTCTGGGAGATGCGGTTCGGGGGAAGGCCGGTCACGTCCTCCCCGTTGAGGAAGATGTGCCCACCGGTGGGGTGCAGCACGCCGGTGAGGCAGTTGAAGAACGTGCTCTTCCCCGCGCCGTTGGGCCCGATGATGGCGCGGATCTCCCCGCGCCGGACCTCGACGTCGACCTGGTTGAGCGCGGTGAGGCCGCCGAAGCGGACGGCGAGGCTCTCGGTGCGCAGGATCGGGGAGCCGGCGCCGCCCCTCGCTCCGTCCGCACCCCCGCCCGGGGAGGTCGCGGGGCGGGAGGCGGCGCCGGTCGACTGCTCTGCCGTCACTAGGCGAACTTGCAGGCGGGCGGGAACATGGTCTTCTCCTTCGGGACCATCTCGATGATGTGGTGCTTGCCGCCCTTGATGTCGAAGATGAACTCGCTGAGGAAGGCCTGGTGGTCCTCCCGGCGGAGCGTCTTGTCGCCCTGGGGGAAGTCGTCGCCCGCCTTGACGTCCATGCCCTCGAGCGCCTCGATCAGCTTGGGGGTGTCCTCGCGACCCTTGAAGCCGGACTTCTGCATGCCGAGCTTGAGGAAGTTCATCGCCTCGAAGTTGGACTGCACGTAGCGGTCCGGGAGCGGCCCCGAGGGGTCGATCTGCTTGAGCCGCACGACCGCCTCGTCGAAGAACTTCTTGTGGGCGGGAGTGTTGAGCGGCCCTTCCAGCACCGGGACGTAGCGGTTGATGCCCACGAAGCCCTCGATCTTGCTCCCGAGCGCGGGCAGGTTGGTGGATTCCGCGATCGCCCCGTCGCCCGCCCACTTGTACTTCTTGGTCATCCCCAGGTCGTAGGCCTGGTTGCCGACGGTGATGCCGTCCTTGCCGAAGAAGATCCCGAAGAAGCCGTCGAAGCTGCCGGTGATCTTGGACAGGAACGCGGTCATGTCCGCGGTGCCGAGCGGGATGCCGGTGGTGCCGACCACCTCGCCGCCCGCCTTCTTGATCTGCTCGGCGTAGGCGTCCTTGGTCGACTGGCCCCACGAGTAGTCGGCGTACCCGATGTGCCACTTCTTGCCCAGATGCTTGACCAGGTAGGGGGCGAACGCCACCGCCTGGGCCGGCGCGTAGTCGAACGGCCGGAAGGTGTAGCGGCTGCAGTTGCTGGTGGTGATGGTGGTGTCGAGGCACACCCCGATCATGTTGACGATCTTGGCCTCGTCCCACACCGGCATGCAGGCCAGGCACACGTTGGAGAGGAAGCCGCCCTGGTGGACGTCGATCTTGTCCTCGACCACCAGCTTCTCCGCCTTGCGGCGCCCCACGTCCGGCTTGGACTCGTAGTCGGCCACGATCAGCTCGATCGGACGCCCGTTGATGCCGCCCGACTTGTTGATCCGATCCACCGCCATCTGGCTGCCGACCAGCGCGGTCTTGCCGCCCGACGCGGCCGCGCCCGACAGCGGCTGGAGCGAGCCGATCTTGTAGGGCTTGGCCTGTCCGAATGCGTGCCGCCACGGGGCGGGCACCAGCATGCCGGAGCCGAGCGCGCCGGCTGCGGCCGCGCTCAGGCCGAGCCACCGCCGCCGGGTGAGCTTGCCGCGGTACCAGAACTCCTCTGCCTGCTCGTTGCCGTGATTGGCCATGGAGAGCCTCCTGTTGTCCTGGGTAATCGACTCGCTCAGTGAGAAGTTCCCGCGACCGCGGCCAGCGACTCCTCGAAGACCTGGAGCGTGCGGGCGACCTCGGCGTCGCCGTGGACGAGAGACACGTAGAATTTCTGCGCGGCCTTGACCACGCCCCGCGTGAGCAGCTCCCGCGTGAAGGCGGTGTGCCGGCCACGATCCGCGCCGAGGGTCGCGCGGTAGTCGACGATGGGCCGGTCGGTGAAGTAGATCTCGAACACCGGAGCCTCGCCCGCCACCTGGGCCGGGAGCCCCGCCCGGCGGGCCGCCGCCTCGAGCCCCTGCTTGAGGCGCGTGCCGGTCGCGAACAGGCGCTCGTACGCGCCGGGCTTCCGCAGCTCGGCCAGCGTGGCCAGCCCGGCCGCGGCCGCGATCGGGTTGCCGTTCAGCGTGCCCGCCTGCTGCACGAACTCCCCGGTGCCGTCGAGATCCTGGGAGAAGTGGCGCATGATGTCCCGCCGGCCCACGACCGCGGCGAGGGGGAAGCCGCCACCCACGATCTTGCCGAAGGCGGCCAGGTCGGGCACCACCCCGTAGTACTCCTGGGCGCCGCCGTAGGCGAAGCGGAAGCCGGTGACGATCTCGTCGAAGATCAGCGGGATGTCGTGCCGCGCGGTGATCGCCCGGACGCCCTGGAGGAAGCCCGGCTGCGGCACGATCAGGCGCTGGAACGGCTCCATGATCACCGCGGCGAGGTCGTGGTGGTGGGCCTCGATCATGGCCTCGGCCTCGGCCAGATCGTTGAACGGGGCCACCAGCACCTCGCCCTGGATCGCGTGCGGGATGCCCGCCGAGTCCGGGGTCGGGGCCGGGAACGCCTTGGGCTCGCGCGGGCCGACGCTCATCAGCGAGTAGTCGTGCACCCCGTGGAAGCCGCCCTCGAACTTGAGGATCTTGTCCCGCTTGCGATGGGCGCGTGCGACGCGCAGCGCGAAGAAGGTCGCCTCGCTGCCGCTGCCGCAGAATCGAACCTGCTCGGCGCACGGCACCGCGCGACAGATCTCCTCGGCGAGCGAGAGGGTCGGCTCGCTGAGCTGGAAGTAGGTCGTGCCTTTGCGGAGCTGCGCTTCGACCGCGGCCACCACCGCGGGATGCGCGTGGCCCAGCACGAGCGGGCCGCTGCCGAGGATGTAGTCGATGTACTCGCGGCCCGAGAAGTCGTGGAGGCGGGGACCCCGGGCTTCCTTGACGACGAATGCCAGCTCCTGGGGCGCGTAGTACCCGCCCAGGACGCCTCCCGGGAGGACCCGCATCGCCTTCTGGAGCAGCGCGTCTTCCTCGGGGCTACGACCGGCCGGACCTGCCATTCCACCTCGCTGGGACGGAGAGATTGGCGGGTTTTATACCGTGTCGCAGAGCGTTCCGCAAGCCCCGTGCAGGTACGGGTGTGCGGGCTGCACGAGGCGGCATTACCGCGCAGCCGACGCAACCCCCGCGCAAGCGGCGGGCTCGTGCTGAAACCGGCCTTCCCGGTCGCCTGGGTCCCCCTGAACGGGTCCCAAACCCGCTAGGCCGAGCGCATGGCCGTGTGCGCGTTCTACGCGGGGAAAGGGGTCCCAGGCACCGTGCGCCTGAGACCGCCCGGGACTCCGGTGCCGGAAATATCACAACTCCCCACGGGCGAGGCCGGGACGTGGGCTCCTGCGGTGTCCCGCGAACGCAGACCCCCTCGGGACCCCATGCGAGCAGGGTGGATGTTACCCTTGTGACGAGGGAGAGGCACCGACGAGCGACGATACGCCACTCCACGATCCCCGCATCGCAGCCCTGGCCCGCATGACCGGGAATATCCTGCGTGTAAACGGCTACGACGTGGAGCCGAGCGACCCCCTGGCGTGGTGCGGGACCTGCCGGGAAGCCGCCCGAACGAGCCCGTGGCGGTACGCGTGGTATCGCTACAACGCGAGCTGCGAGGGCTGGGTGTCCCTCCAGCGGTCTCGGGCCAGCCGATCCGCGAGCATGACACGGTTCGGCCTGGAGCACCTGACCGAGCCCTACGTCGAGTTGCCGTGACATGGCGACCATCCGCCTCTGCCCGAGCATGACCCGGAGGCCGTGCGGGTGATCGCCCAGCGAAGGCGCCTCGCCGAACAGTCGTAGCCTCGCAGCCGTCGCAGCAGCTCGGATTGTGCCGACGCTTGACGTGTAACCCCGCCGCAACCTACCCTGCCGTCAATGCTGAGGGGGATCGGATGATGCAGCGGCGCACGTTCCTCGGGGCCATTACGGGCGGCCTCCTCGCCGTGCCGCTCGCCGCCGAGGCGCAGCAGGCTGGGGCAGTCGCCCGGATCGGTTGGCTGGGGACTAGCTCGCTCACCGCTCCCGAAACACGAATGGTGGTCGACGCCTTCCGGCGAGGACTACGCGAACGCGGCTATGTGGAGGGGCAGAACATCGTCATCGAGTATCGGTGGGCTGACCAGAAGATCGAGCGGTTCCCGAGCCTCGTTGCGGAGCTAGTCCGTCTCAAGGTCGATCTCATTGTCGCGGGGAATACGGCGGCTGCTCGCGGTGCGCAGCAAGTGACTCGCACTCTGAGACGGGCTCGCGGCGAGCCTCACGCGCCCCGGAGGGAACGTCACGGGATCGACTTTCCTCGGTCCCGGGCTCAACCCCAAGCGACTGGAACTTCTGAGGGAAGCAATCCCCAGG
>DATFAJ010000731.1:0-8124 GCA_035254745.1 Candidatus Methylomirabilota bacterium
CAGCGCGATGCCGTCCGCCTCCAGGTGTGGCCGGAGCGCCGCTCCGACCTCGGGCTCCTCGAGGCCGAGGAACCGCGGTCCGGCTTCGATCACCGTCACCTTGCAGCCGAGGCGTGCGAAGGCCTGCCCCAGCTCGACGCCAATGGCCCCCCCGCCGAGGACCGCCAGCGAAGCCGGCAGCTCCTTCGGAATCGCGGCCTGGCGGTTGGTCCAGAACGGGACGGTGTCCAGGCCCGGGATGGCAGGAATCGCCGCGGTGCTGCCGTTGGCGATCACGACGGCACGCCGCGCGATGAGCTGCTCGCTTCCGACCGCGACGGTGCGCAGGTCCGTCAGCTTCCCTTCGCCCCGAAAGAGCCTGGCCCCGGTGGCCTCCATCGCGGCGGCCGGCCGGCGGTCATCGAGGTCGCGTGCCATCCACCGCGCGCGCTTCGACACCTTGGGAAAGTCGACGGCCCATTCCACGCGTGAGGCAGCCAGGACGCGGGCGCGCTCGGCCTCGCTCAGCGTTTCGCCCGAGCGAAGCAAGGTCTTGGAAGGTATGCAGCCCCAGTACGGGCACTCGCCCCCGACGAGCTCTCGCTCGACGACCGCGAGCGTCAGCCCACTGTCCTGAAGGCCCACCGCGATCGCTTCTCCGGCGACGCCACCGCCGAGACACACGACGTCGAACTCCTGAGACAACGCCTCTCCCTCCGTGCCCCACCATAGAATGCGGCGCCGCGCCGGTCCAGCGAGCCGGCCCGGGTGAGCGACATGCTAGGCCAGACCGACTGCCGCCGTCAATCGACCAGCGGTTCCGTGATAGCCTCTCCCGAGGCCGCGACGTTCCGGCAACCCCTGTTCACTGTGGAGGAGCCATGAAGCCTGAGGAGCTCGCACGTCACGATGGAACGGGGCTGGCCGACCTGGTGCGCCGCAAGGAGATCAGCGCCACCGAGGTGCTCGACGCCACCATCGCCGCGGTGGAGGCCCGCAACCCCGAGATCAACGCGGTGATCTGCCGGCTCTACGACCAGGCCCGCGCCGCGATCGCGGCCGGGCTGCCCACCGGGCCTTTCACCGGGGTGCCCTATCTGCTGAAGGATCTCGGCGCGCACTATCAGGGCGCGGTCACCAGCGGCGGCGGCGCGCTCTTCAAGGACTTCGTGCCGGATCACGACAGCGAGATCACCCGGCGGCTCAAGCGCGCCGGCCTCGTGATCGTCGGCAAGACCAACACCCCCGAGCTCGGGCTGGCCAGCTCGACCGAGCCCCGCCTCTTCGGGCCCACCCGCAATCCGTGGAATCCCGCGCACAGCGCCGGCGGCTCGAGCGGCGGCTCCGCGGCGGCGGTGGCCGCGCGGATGGTGGCGATGGCGCACGCCACCGACGGCGGCGGCTCGATCCGCATCCCCGCGTCCGCCTGCGGTCTCTTCGGGCTCAAGCCCACGCGCGCGCGCAACCCGATGGGCCCCGACCAGGGCGAGGGCTGGGGGGGCGCCTCGGTCGGGCACGCGGTGACCCGCACCGTGCGGGACAGCGCGGCGCTGCTCGACGCCACCTCGGGGCCCGACGTGGGCGACCCCTACTGGGCCCCGCCGCCCGCGCGGCCCTTCCTCGAGGAGGTGGGTCGCGATCCGGGTCGGCTGCGCATCGCCATCACCACGCGGCCCTGGAACGGGCAGGCGGTGGATCCGGAGTGCGCGGCGGCCGCGCGCGAGGCGGCCCGGCTCTGCGAGAGCCTCGGGCACTCGGTGGAAGAGGCGCGTCCGGAGGCGGACGCCGGCCAGCTCGGGGCGGCGACGCTCGTGATCATCGGGGCGAACCTGCGCGCCGCGCTCGAGGCGCGCGCCGCCGCGCTCGGGCGTGAGCTCGACGAGGCAGACGTGGAGCGCATCACGTGGCTCCGCGCGATGGACGGGCACACGAGGCGCGCGGCCGACTACGCCCGCGCGATCGGGATCATGCACCGCACCGGGCGTCAGGTCGCGCCCTTCTTCTCGCGCTACGACGTGCTGCTGACGCCGACCATGTGCCGCCCGCCCTATCCCCTCGGGATCATCGACATGATGACCACCGACCCGGTCGGCTACGGCCAGGCGGTGCTCTCCACCATCGCCTTCACGTCGCTGTGGAACGCGTGCGGCAACCCGGCGATGTCGGTGCCGCTCGCCTGGTCGCGGGCGGGCCTGCCGCTCGGGGTGCAGTTCGTGGCCGGCTTCGGCGACGAGGCGACGCTCTTCCGCCTGGCCGCGCAGCTCGAGGCGGCGCAGCCGTGGGCCGATCGGCGCCCACCCCTCGCGGTGGGCGCCTGATCTCGGATCGGGTGGGCGATCACGCGGGCGAGACCGGCTCCGCGAACTGGTAGTCGGAGCGGATCCGGCCGTCGTCGCCGAGCACGAAGAAGTGGAAGCCGCGCGCCGCGACCGGACCCCCGCCCGCGGGCCGCATCTCCCAGCTGAAGGTGATCGCGTCGTGATGGCCCGCCCCCTGGTACGCGGCGGAGAAGACGTAGCCCTGGGTGTGCACGAAGCGCTCGTGGGCGGAGGCGACGCGGGCCTCGATCGCCTCGTAGCCGCGGGCCTCGAGCGACGGGGTGAAGTGGGCGCCGTCCTCCGCCCACAGCCGCGCGATGCACTGACGGCGACGGGCCGGATCGGGCTCGTTCCAGACCGCCACGTAACGGCTGACCAGATCTTCGATCGATGTCATGGTGTGCGCTCCTCCTGGAGGAACAGGAGTACGCGACCCGGACCGGGGTGTCGATTACCTCGCAGGTAAGCGGGTCGGCACCGCGCGCAAACTGGTTGACCCGGCCTCTGCCGCGCGTAGAGTGAGAGCGCGGTCGCGACATTCCAGCCCCGGATCGGCCCGGCCAGCCCCGGCCCGGTCCGGGCCACCCGAGGAGAGCGGTCATGCCGATCAGCCAGAGCGAGAAGGCGGCGCGATTCCGAGCGCTGCACGAGGCGCCGGGCGCCTTCGTGATCCCCAACCCGTGGGACGGAGGCTCGGCGCGCATCCTCGCCGCGCTCGGCTTCCAGGCCCTGGCCACCTCGAGCGGAGCCCAGGCCGGCACCCTTGGCCGCAAGGACGGCAAGGTCACACGAGACGAAGCGCTCGCGCACTGCCGTGTCATCGTGAACGCGACCGATCTACCGGTGGCCGCGGACCTCGAGAAGTGCTTCGGTGACGAGCCCAAGGTGGTGGCCGAGACCATTCGCCTCGCGGCGGGGGTGGGATTGGTGGGCGGGTCGGTCGAGGACGCGACCGGCGACAAGCAGAAGCCGCTCTTCGATCACGGGCCGGCCACCGAGCGGGTGGCGGCAGCCGTGGAGGCGGCGCGGAAGGTGGGCTTCCCGTTCACGCTGACCGCCCGGACCGAGTCCTTCCTGCGCGGTAACCCGAACCTGGACGACGTCATCAAGCGGCTGCAGGCGTTCGAGAAGGCGGGCGCCGACGTGCTGATGGCCCCCGGCCTGCCCGACCTGGCCGCGGTGCGGGCGGTGTGCAGCGCGGTCTCGAAGCCGGTCAACTTCATGGTGGGCATCAAGGGTAAGTCGTTCACGGTGGCCGAGCTGACCGCGGCGGGCGTGAAGCGGATCAGCCTCGCCACGTCGCTCTACCGCTCCGCGATGAGCGGCCTGCTCGACGCGGCCCGCGAGGTGAAGGACGCGGGCACCTTCGGCTACGTGGACCGCGGCGTGGCCTCGGCCGACCTCGCCGGCTTCATGGAGTGAGCGCCCGGCGTCGCCTCACGACGCGACGCCGGCGGTGATCAGCTTCTCCAGCCGTCGCAGCTGATCACCGGTGCCGAGCGCCAGCAGGTGATCGGCGGCGGCCAGGGCCAGGTCGCCGGGCGGGCTCACCATCGGGTTCCCCTCGCGGAGGATCGCCAGGACGGTGGCGCCGGTGGCGCGCCGAATGTTGAGGGTGTCGAGGGTCTGGCCGACGCACGGGCTGTCGCCGGGCAGCGCCAGGTCCTCGATGGCGAGCGCGTCGTTGCCGCGTCGGAGCGCGGTCTCGAAGAAGTCCACCACCGCGGGGCTCAGCATCAGGTGCGCCAGACGGTGGCCGCCGATGGCGTAGGGGCTGACCGCCCGGTTGGCGCCGGCGCGGGCGAGCTTGGTGACCCCGGCCTCCTCGGCCGCGCGCGAGACGATGTAGAGCTCCGGGTTGAGCACGCGTGCCGACAGCACGATGTAGATGTTGGTCGCGTCGTTGCCGGTGGTGACGATCAACCCCCGGGCCCGGCGGATGCCGATCTGCTCCAGCACCTCGTCCTCGGTGGCGTCGCCCACCAGCGCCAGGTAGCCGCGCTCGACCGCGTGCTCGATGGCGGGCTCGTCCGAGTCCACCGCCACGAAGTCGGTGCCCGCCTGGTGCAGCTCCAGGGCGGCCTGCCGGCCCACCCGGCCCATCCCCGCCACGATCACGTGCCCGGAGAGCTCCCGGATCCGACGCTCCATTCGACGCCTCCCCATTGGATCGGCCAGCCGCACGCTGACCAGGTATTCCATGACGACGCCCAGCATGTAGAACAGGCTGCCGATGCCGGTGAGGGCGAGCCCCATCGTGAACAGCCGGCCGGCGGTGGTGAGCGGCCTGATCTCGCCGTAGCCGATGGTGGTGATCGTGGTCACGGTCATGAACAGGGCGTCCATCCACGTCCCACCCACGTCGTGCCAGAGCCAGCGGTAGCCGAGGGTGCCGATCGCGATGACGACCAGGACGAGCGACAGGGGCAGCAGGAGGCGCACCCGGAGCGACTGCAGCGTCGAGGACTCCACGGCCATCGGCGCTACGCTAGCACAGCCGTCCCGACCCCACGCAGCGCCTTGACCGGCGGGCGAGGGAAGGGCAGGATGCGGGCAGCGTGATCATCGGCGTTCCTCGGGAGATCAAGCCGGGCGAGCAGCGGGTGGCCCTGACGCCCGCCGGCGTCCGGGCCCTCGTCGAGGCGCGGCACCAGGTCGTGGTCGAGCGGGGCGCCGGCCTCGGCAGCAGCATCCGCGACGAGGAGTACGCGCGCGAGCGCGCCACGCTGGCGGGGGTCGACGAGGTCTGGGCCCGCGCCCAGATGATCCTCAAGGTGAAGGAGCCGCTGCCGGAGGAGTACGGCCGGATGCGCCCGGGCCAGATCCTGTTCACCTACCTGCACCTGGCCGCGGTGCCCGAGCTGGCGCGGGCGCTCCAGGCCGCCGACGTCGTCGCGGTCGCCTACGAGACGGTGCAGCGGGCCGACGGCAGCCTGCCCCTGCTCGCCCCGATGAGCGAGGTGGCCGGGCGCCTGTCGGTGCAGGAGGGCGCGTTCTACCTGGCCAAGGCCCACGGCGGCCGTGGGATCCTGCTCGCGGGGGTGCCCGGCGTGCCGCCCGGCAACGTGGTGGTGGTGGGCGCGGGAGTCGTCGGGGTGAACGCGGCGCGCATCGCCCTCGGCCTGGGCGCGGACGTCTCGATCCTCGACGTGAACCTCGATCGCCTGCGCGCGGTCGACGATCTCTTCCACGGCCGGGTGATCACGCTGATGTCCAACAGCTACAACCTCGACCAGGTGCTGCGCCGCGCCGATCTGCTGGTGGGGGCGGTGCTCATCACCGGCGCGCGCGCGCCCGTGCTCGTCACCAAGGAGATGGTGGCGGCGATGAAGGAGGGCTCGGTGATCGTGGACGTCGCGGTCGACCAGGGCGGCAGCGTGGAGACGATCCACCCGACCACCCTGCTCGATCCCGTCTACCTGGTCTCGGGCGTGGTCCACTACGGCGTGGCCAACATGCCGGCCCTGGTGCCGCGCACCTCCACGTTCGCCCTGACCAACGCGACGCTCCCGTACGCGCTCGCGCTGGCCAACGAGGAGCTGAAGCCCGCGCTGCGCCGCAATCCGGCGCTCGCGCACGGGGTGAACATCTGGCGCGGGCGCATCGCGCATCCGGCGGTGGCCCAGGCGCTCGGCGAATCGGCGCCCGCGCTCGAGACGCTGCTCGCCTAGCGGGCCGGCCCCGCGGGTATATCATTGGCCGGAACATTCGCAAGGAGGAGGTCCATGACGACCGGGAAGAGCTGGAGCGGACGAGTCCTGAACATCGTCGGGGTGGTGTGGATCCTGGGCACCCTGGTCACCCTCGGGTACTTCGCGGTGCGCGATATCCACATCGTGCCCGCGTTGCAGCACGGGATGCGGGCGGAGCCCGGTCCGGTCAAGCACCTGATCCGGGTGCCCGCCGAGACTCCCCCGACCAGCTAGCGTCTTCCGGGCCGCGCCCGCCCGGATCGGCTCGGCCTTGACATCCGGGCGCCCGCCCGCCTAAGGTCGAAACGCCGTTTCAAAATTTTGACTCGGAGACTCCTGCTCAGTGGCGCGCGAGGTCGCGGGAATCGTGCGGGTCATGCGGATCCTGGAGTCGCTCGCCGCCAGTCCCGACGGCCACAACGTCAAGGATCTGAGCCGCGCCATCGGCTGCGGGAAGGGGACCATCTCGAAGATGCTCGCCACCCTGGAGCGTCGCCACTACGTGCGGCGGGACGCGGCGAGCGGCCGCTTCGTGCTGACCTGGCGGCTGCTCGCGCTGGCCTTCGGCCACGCCGACCAGGCCGGGATGCCGCGGGTTTTCCTGCCGCTGCTCCAGGAGCTGGCCGACGAGACCGACGAGCTCGTCCAGCTCGCGGTGGTCGACGGGGACCAGGTGCTCTTCGTGGCGAAGGCCGAGGGTCGCGGCCAGACGATCCGCCTCCTCCCCCTCGTCGGCCTCTGGGCGCCGCTGCACGCGACGGCGGCCGGGAAGTTGTGGCTCTCGACGCTGCCCTCCGGCGAGGTGTCCCGCGTGCTGGGTCGCCGTCTCTCGGCGGTCGCCCCCAAGACCATCACCTCGATGGCCGCCCTCCAGGAGGAGCTCGGGCGCGTCCGGGCCGTCGGGTACGCGCTGGCCGACGAGGAGCTGGCCGAGGGGGGGCGGGCCATCGCCGCGCCGATCACGCGGGAGGGCTCGATGGTGGGCGCGGTGGCGCTCTCCGGGCCCGCCTACCGGCTCTCGCTCGAGCGGCTGCACGCCCTCGCCCCGCGGCTCGTCGAGGTGGGCGCGCGGCTCGCGTCGATCTGGCCGCCCCACGTCAACGCGAAGGATTTCACCTCGTGAGCCGCTTCGAGTACCACCAGCCCGAGAGCCTGCGGGACGCGATCGCGCTCGCCGCGCGCTTCGGCGAGGAGGCGAGCTTCCTGGCCGGGGGCACCGACCTGATGGTCCAGATCGAGCGCGGGCGGATCGCGCCGCGCCACGTCGTCGGCCTTCACCGGGTGCCCGGCCTCGCCGGCATCGAGGCCAACGGTCGGATCGTGCTCGGCGCCGGCGTCACGCATCGCGCGATCGAGCGGGCGCCGGCGCTCGGGGGGGCGCTCCGCTGTCTCATCGAGGGCGCCGAGGTGATCGGGGGCCACCAGGTGCGCAACGTCGCGACGGTGGGCGGCAACCTCGCGAATGCCTCGCCGGCCGCGGACCTGGTGCCCTGCCTGCTGGCGCTGGATGGCACGGTGAGGCTGGTCGGGCCGGGCGGGGAGCGGGAGCTGCCCATCGAGCGGTTTCTCCTCGGACCCAACCGCACGGCCCGCCGCCCCGACGAGCTCCTGACCCGCGTGAGCCTGCCCGCGCTGCCCGCGCACTCGTCCAGCGCGTTCCTGAAGGCGGGCCGGCGGCGGGCCATGGAGATCTCGGTGGTGTGCGTCGCCGCCCGGCTCACCCTGGACGCGAGCCGGGAGCGCTGCCTGGAGGCCCGCATCGCGCTCGGCGCGGTCGCCCCCACCACGATACGGGCGCGCGAGGCGGAGCGCGCCCTCGAAGGGCGGCCGGTCGGCGGCGAGGCGTTCGAGCGCGCGGCCGCAGCGGCCCAGGAGGCCTGCCACCCCATCGACGACGTGCGAGCCTCCGCGGCGTTTCGACGGCATCTGGTCGGTGTCCTGGTCCGGCGCGCCCTCGACCGCTGCGTCGAGCGGGTCCGGCGGGCCACCTAGGCGACCGCGACCCGCAGGGAGAGACCATGGCGAAGATTCCGATCGTGCTCACGATCAACCGCGAGCGCCACGAGGCGCTCGTCGAGCCCGACCGCACCCTGCTCGACGTGCTGCGCACCGACCTCGGTCTCACCGGGACCAAG